>QMVM01000171.1 GCA_003661105.1 Methanosarcinales archaeon
CTGAACCTATAGAGGATGTGCTTCTGAAGAGCCGGATGAGGGAAATCTTCAAGTCCGGTTCTGTGAGGGGGCGCATAGTAACCTCGGGGCTATTACCCCGGAAAGAGGTGCGCTATGTGCCCTCCTCGACATTACACCCACACAATAATACCCGTATTTGTCGGGTTGGCGCCATGTTTTCAACCAACCAGTATAAATTAAAAAGTCTCATCTTTACACCGGCAAGACCTGTCACATCAAAATTGTGGACGGTCCACCTGATGAGCGTACTCGTTTCGTACTCATAGACCGGACTCGTAAAGTCCCGAAAGTCCCACAGTATCCTGCAACAGCATAAGCCGTGAGACCACCTACCGCCAAAAACTTTACAATCCGGCGAGCAAAAGCAGATTAAGAGATGAATATTCAGACAACCAGTCGTATACAACTCATCGATATCACGGCATCCTTAAATAAGGAGGTCGCCGATGCCGGAATCGGGACTGGCATGGCAATGGTATACAGTTCGCACACCACAACAGCGATCATCATAAATGAGAATGAGTCCGGACTCAAAGAAGATATATTAAAATTATTAAGTCTCATGGTTCCGCAAGGGGGGTACGCACATGACCGGATCGACAATAATGCACGTTCGCACCTGCAGGCGGTAGTTCTTGGGAATAACGCGTGTATGCCAATCGAGAATGGGAAACTGGCTCTTGGCACCTGGCAGAGCGTCTTTTTCGTGGAACTGGATGGTCCAAGGAACCGCAAGCTTACGGTACGGATCGTCGGTACAGGCCAGTGAGACTGACCAAACATGAATTATAATACCATCATCAATCTCATAGGCGCGGTACTGCGATTTCTCGGAATGGCGATGCTGGTTCCGCTCGTAGTCGCGTTCTGGTATGGCGAGAATTATAATCCCTTCCTGATCTCAGCGGTCATAACATTTGTAGTTGGAATCGCTTCCGGACTGAAAACGCATGAAATCGACGATCTCCCAATAAGAGAGAGTTTCGCTGTCGTAGCCATCGGATGGTTCTCGGTAGCGCTGTTCGGATCGATGCCATACCTATTAAGCGGCATCTCCCCGCTGGATGCGCTATTTGAGTCAATGTCAGGATTCACCACCACTGGTTCGACGATACTGCCTGTTATTGAAGATTACTCAAAGAGTCTGTTATTCTGGCGAAGTTTCACCCAGTGGCTCGGCGGCATGGGGATCATCGTACTCTTCCTTGCGATCCTTCCGAAACTCGCGGTTGCAGGACGCGATCTGTTCCGCGCGGAGGTGCCGGACCCCATTGGCGATAAACTGAGCCCGAGACTCAGCCAGACCGCAAAGATCCTCTGGTCGGTTTATGTTGGGTTTTCCGCTGTCGAGGTGTTTCTACTTTGGCTCAGTGAAATGACGTTTTATGACGCACTCTGCACCACATTCAGCACGATGTCGACAGGCGGATTTTCGCCGCATTCCGAGAGTATAGCGTTTTTTCACAGTTCCCTGATCGAATGCATCGTGATATTCTTCATGTTCGTTGCAGGCGCTAACTTTGCGCTTCACTACTGGATGCTGCGCGGTGGGGCAGATCATCTGTTTCGGGATTCCGAGTTCAGACTGTATGTCTGCATCATATTCTGCGCAACGCTGCTGATCGCGCTTGTGCTGTGGACTACCCATGGATTCGATTCGATCCGGCTTGGATTGTTCCAGGTGGTAGCAGTCATCACGACCACCGGTTTTGCGACAGCAGACTTTGATGCATGGCCCAATGCCGGCAAGATGGTACTGTTCCTGCTCATGTTCATCGGCGGATGTGCCGGATCGACAGGCGGCGGGCCAAAAGTAGTACGGCTCCTGCTACTGATCAAATACGGGTACCGCGAGTTGTTCAGATCGCTACATCCAAAAGCGATCCTGCCAGTCCGGCTCGGAAGGCAGATGGTTCCGCAGGGGGTGATGGAGGCGATATTATCGTTCTTCATCCTTTATGTCTTCATATTCGCAGTCGCTTCACTGATCATGAGCATCCTTGGCATGGATATTGTCAGCGCAACGAGTGCTGCTGCAACCACGCTTGGAAACGTGGGGCCCGGATTTAACATAATCGGTCCTGCTGCGAATTTCGGTGGCGTTCATCCGATCGGAAAACTGGTACTTGTTCTCTGCATGTGGATCGGCAGACTTGAAATATTCACTGTGCTTGTGCTGCTGATCCCTGATTTCTGGAGAAAGTAATATAATCAAGCAGGGCGATATCACTATGCTGCCGAGATAGCCAAGCGGACTACGGCGCTGGTCTTGAAAACCAGTGGTGCTCTGCGCCGCGTGAGTTCGAATCTCACTCTCGGCGTAATCGCGATAAAAAATAAGAAATGTGCCCGGGTTTTGCGGGCACTACTGTTTTACAGTTTCCAATGATCTTTTTCAGGTCATATCGTGATCGAATTTGCCGCTGCCTGCAAGATCATCAGTACGTCCGGTGAGTTCACCGCGCCGTCCTTATTCACGTCCGCGTATTCATTGTAAGCGCCACTGATCGCTATATCAAGCGCAATCACTGCATCCGCCGGTGTCAGCACGTCGTCACCGTTCAGGTCGCCGGTTATGGTAGGTGCCGATGGTGCTGATTGTTTGCACCAGAGAGATGTTCCGGCATCGCCATCCACCACACATACACCGGTTGGAACATTGGTATAATTTACCAATACTCCTGTGATTATCAACGGATACTCCAGTAGAGACTCCATGCTGCCACCATAAAATTCCATCCACACATCTTTGCCTGTGACATTTCGGGTCCAGAACTGGTATTCGTTATATCCTTGCATAGCATACACGCGGGCAGTGGATTCATCCGCGGATGAATTGTAACTCTTGGATGCCACGATCACATCGTTTTTGGCATCATTATCAAGATCACGATACGAATAAGCTTGCATACTCGCACCATGGCCACCATCTCCAGTGATGCTCTGATTCCAGAACTGATATCCGCTACCTCCCTGCCTGGCATATATACTGGCAGTGGATTTATTCGCGGATGAATTGTAACTCTCGGCTATCACGATCACATCGTCCAGAGTGTCATCATCAAGATCGTACGGGTGAACCCCTATATATATGCCATATTCACCATCGCTTACGACGCTCTGAGTCCAGAACTCTTGTCCGTCGTACCCCTCTTTGGCGCATACATTGGCAGTATGTTCACGTGTGGTTGAATTATACTTCTCAGATACTACAATCACATCATCCTTACTATCGTCATCAAAACCACAACCCGCGTGAACCCACATACAGACACCATAACCGCCGTCTCCTATGACGGACCGGTTCCAGAACTCTTGTTTGCCGTATCCTTGCATGGCATATATACTGGCAGTAGATTTATTCGCGGCTGAGTCGTAACTCTCAGATACTACGATCACATCATCCAGGGTATCATTATCAAGATCATGGCACGATCCGATCAACGTGCGTGCACCAGCGCAACCGGCGCCAGTGACCGACCGTGTCCAGAACTGGTGTTCGTTGTATCCTTGTCTGGCACATACACTGGCAGTAGATTCATTCGCGGCTGAATTGTAACTCTCGGATATCACGATCACATCGTCATCGTTACTATCATCAAAACCGTAACACGCGTAAGCAGATATATCCACACCATCACAACCGTCGCCAGTGACCGACTGGGTCCAGAACTCTTGACCACCATATCCTCGTATGGCACATACACTGGCAGTAGATTCATTCGCGGCTGAGTCGTAACTCTTGGATACCACGATCACGTCGTCCATGGTATCATTATCAAGATCACAATACGGGTAAGTCCACATACCTGCACCATCTTCTCCGTCACCGGTAACCGACCTGGTCCAAAACTGATGTTCGTCAGATCCTCGCACGGCGTATATGCTGATAGTAGATTTATCCGCTGATGAATTGTAACTCTCTGACACCACGATCACATCATTCTTGCGATCATCATCAAAACCACAATACGCGTAAGCCCCTATACCTGCACCACCGAGACCATCGCCTGTGATAGACCGATTCCAGAACTCGGATCCATTGCATCCTTGCACGACATGCGCGCGGGTAGTGTGTTCTTCCACGACCGAGTCGTAACTCCCTGTTATGAATATAACATCGTCTTCAGTAGCATCATCATCAAGAGCACAGTACGATTCAACCCATATATATGCACCATATTCGCCATCACCAGTGACAGACTGGTTCCAGAACTCTTGTCCGTCGTATCCTATGGCATATATGTTAGCAGTGTGTTTGGTTGTAGTTGAATTGTAACTCTCTGATATAATAATCACATCGTCCCTGTAATCGCCATCGATATCATGGATGTAAGCCCACATACCTGCACTATATTCACCATCGCCAGTGACAGACCGATTCTGGAACTCGGATCCATTGCATCCTTGCTTAAGATATACGCTGGCAGTGTATTTGTCCGCGACCGAGTCATAGCTCTGCGACTTCACGATCACATCGCCCTTGTAATTACTATCGAGATCGCCAACGGAATATGCCGGAACGTCGCCAAGTCCGTTCCATGTTTCGTAAACGATACTCTGCCCCCATAATTCAATGCCAGTGTACCCGTTTACCACCGATACATGCTCAAACGTATACGCGTAAGTGGATGGGTTATATGACCCTGTGAACACAATCGTATCAGTCCCGCCATCTCCGTTAAAGTCTCCGGCAGTGACGCTATGTGTAAATTGGCACTCATGCAAGGCAGCCGCCGACATCACAAGCTCTGCACCACCAACACCGACCGGCTTGTAAGCCATATCCATATCCACGAGTCCGCAGTAGCCCGGTCGAGCCGGGATGCCTGTTCTCGGTATCGGTAGCTCATTCCGCGGATATGTAAAGCGTCCCGAATCCTCCGGTCCTGCAATACCTGTGTTGCCATTCATACGGGTCAGTAAAACATCAGCAGTGGAAATATGAAGTTTCGGTTCTGGTAAGTTTGGCGCGTTACAGGACTCCGCCACAGCGCCACAGATCATTC
>QMVM01000172.1 GCA_003661105.1 Methanosarcinales archaeon
TGGTAAGGCTCATAACATCGCGTACACAAAAAGGCTCAGCACATCGCGTACACTCCAAGTGCATATTAGGTCCATAACATCGCGTACACTTTTCTTATTCAGAACTTCTCTTCGAATATTTTTACATTTTCACCAATCTTGTAGTCATAAATCTTGATAAGACCCGCCTTCTCTTCGTTCTTCTCTCGATAATAGATCATCAATTGTTCTTGCTTTGTGTCGATGGTAGCCCACACATATTCATGAGCCAACGATTCACCGACATAAAAATACTCATTCAGCACGCTGATTGTTCCGTTCTCCTTCACCTGCCGTATAAAGTGCACTTTACCCTCTGTGATCGGCAGGTTGTGCACATCGATCTCAAAATCCTCTGGAACTCTGCGCTGCGGTATAACCTCCAAATCAGTCTTCCGATACTTCCAATCCTGACGATTGTTATGCCGCATCAGAAAGATTTTCGCTTCACCTCGGATATGTTCCAGATCCCTGAATTGTTCTCGTTCCCACAACTTCTCTCCGAAATCCCCGTTGAAACCCTCGATCGCGCCGTTCATCCACGGCTTACTCGGCGCGATAAACACGGGTTCGACACCGAGATGGAGGCACAACCTCACGACACGGCTGAAATGCCTTGAATGTATCAAATCACCGATAAAAGAAACCCCATTATCCATCTGAAGATAATTCGGAATCGCATTTTCAGTCCAGTATCCGAGCAGAAACTCGATCACGGTATCCATAGTCTGCCCCACGTATTGCCGGATGCGTGCCTTGCTGCTAACGACGTCAATCAAGTTCAGGGACGAGATCCGTCCGTAGCCTTTGATGTGTCGCGGTCCCACAAAGTCCATCTGATGAACCTCGTTTACTTTAGTCGGATTCAACAGAGTGTACCGCTTCTTGGACTTGCATCTGATGTATCGCTTCCTACTTTGGACTACCAGACCGTTTCTTTTGATGATGCGTTTGATTGTTGACAGACTTGGCATCTCATCCTCTGAGTAACCGAGCTCATGCATCCGAAATTGTATCTCGACGGCTCCGATACAGCGATACTTTGTGTCTTCGGTTGTTCCTTCCATGAGCGACTTTCGCACATTTATTACGAGTTGTTCAATCTCTGAATCCGTTTTTCCGTGAACATTCTTCGGTGCTCTGGACTCTTCCTTGAACCACTCCTTCCCACTGCTTTTATTGAGGTTGTTGTATCTCCCAACCCATTTTTGCAACCATGATCTTGACCTGCCAAGACTTTTGCAGATTTTAGAAGGGCGTTCGCCTCTCTGATATCGATTGACCGCATCGATACGCTCATGTTCCTCTTCTGTATGTGTTTCGTTTGATTCTGCCATAACGCATCATCGGATGCGCTATGTTTTTTACGCTTGAAATTTCACAACTGTACGCGATGTGTTGAGCCTATCGAGCACTTGAAAAAGTGTACGCGATGTGCTGAGCCTTTCCAAGTATGTACTTCGCTTTACACAGGTATATGTCCAGGCATCACCTTCGCAAGGCATGTTTGGGCTGCCGAGCTCAATATTTTTTTATTTTTTTTACAAAGCTACATATTTCATCGCATTCAAGCGGTGTGAGTCCGAGGGTCTGTATGAGGTACTCATTCATCTCTGATGCATGCTCAGCCATATCCCCCAGCAATCTGCCTATAGTGTCTCTGTGGTGACCTGTAATCCGCTCAATGCTCCGTATACTGTTCTTCTCTATCAAATGTTTGCAAAATGTGAAACTGCTGATCCTCCTGGATCTCGAGAAGGTGCTGTGGCGTCGCAGGGATTGGGTTGAAGCCGCGGGCCCGTGCAGGGGGTCCGCGGGTTTTTGTTTTTATCAGAACCGATCACTTCCTGCGATACACATAACTCCCATCTCCCGCATCAGTAAATCCCATCTTGACCCAGAATCCGATGGCTGTGTATCGCACCCGGTCTGCGATGATCGTGTCAAAGGATTCCTTGAACATCCCGATCGTCTTTCTGCCATAGCCATGCCCTTCAAACTCAGGAAATATATTGATCGAATGAATCGTAAGTGTCCTGCCGTCGGTCAGACCCCTGACCTTGCCCACCCGGGCAGCACCGCAATCGATATTCAACCAGTCGTAGTCAGAGCGCTGGTCACGGGGCAGTAACTTGAAAGTCAGCCTCTCCGGCATCCATCTCCCTCTCAATTATTCGAATCCCTGGCAGAACGCAAGCACATTCTTCCCGAGATCCGGCAGATAATATCCGCCCTCCAGTATGGCAAAACGCCGTCCATGCCCCATTCGCTTCGTGAACTTCTTAATAAGCCTGCCGATCAGATAGAAGTCAAAGGTCGTCAGTTTCTTCCCCATATCCTTCTTATATGAGTCGAATCCAGCCGATACCCCAACGATGTCAACATATCGGATGTCATGAATGTAATTCTCGATCTCCTTTATGTAATCCTTGTTGTTGCCAGCCATGGGATTCAGGACCTTAACATCCTTCCACTATGAGTGCACATCGAGTGTCCCATCTCCTGTGTGTGCATCAAAATCCAGTACGAATGCACTCTTGATGAGCCCTTTCTCTCTCAACTTCAGGAGTGCGATACCCATATTGCAGAATGCACAGTATCCCCAGCTCGAATTTTTTGATGTATGATGACCGGGTGGTCGGATACAGGCAAACACCGGCTCTTTCTTAAAAGCAATCTCTGACGCGAGTATTGCGCCACCCGCAGATAGTGATGCCATCTCAAACAATTTCATATCCTTTGTGATGCCTGCGATATGAGTCCTGGAATGCGCCAGCGACAGATCCCCTGATGACGCCGGCTCATGCGAAACCACATCATATCCGCCCTCTCCGACCAGCGCATCCATGATACGCTCCATCCTGCCCGGTACCGATGCACCGTCCGCTGCATAATCGGTGCGTTTAAAATCTTCGTAAAAGACTATCTTCATCTGCGTGCCCCCCTGACGATCTTTAGCGAGTCGTGCACCCGTGCATCGCAGTTGTTGAGTAAGGGGTCTCCGTGCCCGAAATAGATCGACTGGATGCTTCTGCGGCAGATCTTTTCCAGTGCGTGGACAAAACCTTCCTCGTAGGTGCCGCCAGCCGACTGGATCACAACTGCGCTGTCACCTGCAAACAGGACGCGTTCCTCTTCGCAATAGAGACAGATTGAATCGCTGCTGTGACCCGGCGTGTAGATGACCTCGAAGATCCGATCACCCAATTTCAACGTATCACCATCCTTCAACAGATGATCCACGCCTTCTAAAGAGTGGGAATATGCATACACCTCTGGATTGAACGTTTTTTTGATCTGCGGCAGAAGGCTTGCGTGATCGTAATGGCTATGGGTCAGGACGACCTGCTCCACCCTATGCTTACCAACGCCGGTCGAAGCATTATTTATCTTTTCGATCACTGATGGGTCTCTGCCAACGTCCACCAGCGTATTGAGATCGCCAATGGCGTTCCACGTTCCTGTGATGAGATAGACGTTGGATGTGTACATCTTGCTCTCACTGGTAAGGTTCAGAATCTTCATAAGGCGACTCCCTTTATTTAGTTGCGATCAACCACCTGAATGGCAACTGTTCACATATCTGTCTGTTCTCTACCTTAAACCCCACCTGTCTGAGTTTCTTTCCATGTTTTTCGCATCTCAGAGAGTAAGAGATCAGGTCATCGCCGTCCATAAACGAGGGAATCACTGCAAGATTGTGACCTTCGATTGTGCACCAATTCCTTAGGTTATATTCCACTTCCAGGATGTTCTTTTTATAGCTTGCAGGTTTCTCTGCAATCAGGAGCTCGCCTTTCTGCAATTTGGGTCGATCCTCAAAGACATCACGGCACTGAAACTCAAGGTCACATCCCAGACGATCTCTCATATCTTCAGCGTAAGAGAGAACCTTTGGGTCTATATCAACAGCCCTTCCTACAATATGACCCGATGTTGCGAGAGTCAGTGATGGAATCGCCAGACCGCAGCCAATCTCAACAAATCCATCCGGATGCAGTCGCGATAGCCGCTCTCCGAATCTCACCCCGATTTCAAGCAAAGCAAGCAGAAGGTTTTCAGTGACAGGTTGAGATCCTGTGGAATATATAAAATCTTTATAGACATTTAGCATAGACTGCCAGTCATCCGGAAAGATCGCTTCCAATCTTGAAACCATGAGGCTTTATCCCACCTTCCTGAACAACTGTGCGTTCGGTACCACGGGTTCAAATATGCTCTCGAGTTCTTTGGGCATCTTCTGTGTCTGTTCGGTCGCAAAAAAACCACCTTCGACCAGCGCGTCATGGAACATCTCGATGACTTTTATCCTTTCGCTCTCATTGAAATGGAGGAGAACGTTCTTACAGACAATGAGTATAAAATCTTTCCGCACAGGCTCGAGGTTGAGTAAATTGTGTTTCTGATATGAGACACATTTTCTGATCTCCTCGGCAATTCTGAAATGGTCTGGTTTATCGGCTGGCGCAAAGTATCTGGTGAAAATGTCCTTTGGAATTCTCTCGACCTGTTCCCATGGATATAATCCCTCTTTGATGATATCTTCAAATAGATTGCTCTCATCGATATCTGTAGCATGCATGCTAACGTTTCTGAAAATCATAGGTCCCATGTTCTCCCTGAGAACAATGGCAAGGGTGTATGGTTCCGGACCCATTGCACATCCCGCATCCCAGATATGGGCGAATCTACGTGTCCGCAGTGTTGGAACCACATGGTCACGAATCATCTCCAGCGTCTGCATGTCCCTGAAAAAGTAGGTAAATGCCATTTATTAATCTCCTCCCCATCGGTCTTATCTGACCGCTGTTACAGAGATTTTGTCTTATCGGGGTATATAGATTTCGCTCCGGTTCGGGCGCCAGGGGTTGATGAACGAACCGGGTATGTCCACGATGCGAGAACCTGAAACTGCGGCATAGCATATCAGGTCGTGGACCAGAGGTCGAGCGAGGTGCTTGCCGGATGCTGGCAA
>QMVM01000173.1 GCA_003661105.1 Methanosarcinales archaeon
ATTAGGGTATGTTATTTATCTACCTACTTGCAACATATATCTCTGACCTCTATTCAAATAGATGGCAATACTGGAAGGGTTAACAATGGCAAAGACAATTTTAATATACGGTTCGACCACCGGAAACACTGAAGCGCTCTCTCTGCATGTGGCAGCAGGTCTCGAGCAAGGAGGCGCCGACGTTACAGTGAAGGACGTAGCCGACGCAGGCGTTGACGAACTCGCGTCTTACGATACGATCGTATTCGGCTGCTCTACGTGGGGCGATGGTGAGTTGCAGGATGACTTCATCGATTTTCACGCGGATATGGACGCCGCAGCACTGGATGGCAAGAAGGCAGCGGTCTTTGGTCCGGGCGATAGCGATGACTATCCGGACACGTTCTGCGAGGCAGTGGGCATCCTCGAGGATGCACTAAAGAAATGCGGCGCTGATATCGTCGCTGAAAACCTCAAGATCGACGGAGACGTTGAACCTGCATTCGGAGATGCGGAAGCGTGGGGATCGAAAGTCGCTGGTGCGCTTTAACCCCATTTCTTTTTTATTTTTATTTTTATTTTTATTGACGTTCATCTCAGCCCCCCGCTCTGATGGGACGATTGAATTGCTGGAGCCTGAGGTAATGCGGAAGCTTTTGGTGTCAGGTCAACTTATTTGGGAATCTGCGCCATCCGGGATTTGTGCAAACCCAGCGGTATCAGGGCAATGAAAATAAGGAGGTATTAATTTATGGAAATAACAGAAAAGACTCATAAGGCAGGTCGTCGGAGGAATTGAGATGAAAGAACTCCTGATAGCATCCACAGCGTTTGCGCTCTTTGTTATCTGCCCACGGATGGCAGGGATGACGAATATAATCGCAAGTGCAACTCACTTAAGCATCATCAGGATCGCGGTTCTCGGAACCGCGCTCGCACTCCCGCTAATCATCCTGATGGCACTCATATTCGAAGAATATGGGGCTTTTTGCGGCACTTCTCTTCTGTGTCGCAACCGATCTCATGGCTGCGGGTCACGCGGCGATACAGAGGGGGAGAAGCCGAAAATATAGGTTTTTTGGGTCAAAACTCAGCATCCGGTTCCAGTGTCGGAAAGGAGAGTATATGCACACTGACACAGACCGCTATCAGAATCAGCGCAACCTTGCCGATGAAGAACGGGACAACGACCACTGCGCAATACCCCATTGTCAGGATCAGGAACAGAATCGACAGCGCCTTCGCCTTCATCGGAATTCCCTTCCCTTCGTACCAGTTCCTGAGGTATGTCCCAAACCAGCGGTTGTAGAGGAGCCAGCGGTACCATCTCTCCGAGCTTCTGGCATAGCATGCAGCAGCAAGCAAGAGAAACGGTGTGGTCGGCAGAAGCGGCAGAATAATCCCCACACCCCCGATTATCAGGGATAATGTGCCCGCGATTTTCAGGAACAAAACCGCTGCCCGGTTTGATCGTGTGTGCATGGGGTTATCTTTGTCTGTTAGGTAAACAAATAACCTTCCCTAATTTTTTAAGGGAAAAACGGTTTTTCCTAACTTGTTGACACCTCTTTTCACCTTCATGAGATGCCACTTGAGGTCTTGCATCTGCCAGAGGGGATGAAGGACAAGTTTTTAGGATGAGAATTGCTGCGAGGATGCAGGCAAAAAGAAACCGAGATTATAGGTTTTTTAGCCAAAACCTAACTTGTTTAGGGAATCTTACTTGTATACCTAACAGCTGAGGAGGATGGTTGAGGTAAAAAATGGCAGAAATACAGGAACTTGCACCACCATGATTGATTGGATACTCTTAATCATCGCCGTAATCGCATGTTTCATGCTGATTATGTATCTGGATCACAAAAAGAAGATGTCTCTTATCGCGAGGGGGCTATGGAAACCAGATGAAGGTACCAAAAGAGCTGAAGACAAACTGATCGCGGGTTTATTCTTTCTCCTGCTGGGAGCTGCGCTCCTCATAGGGTCATGCTTCACGCATGGGTTGGACGGCATATCCCCGGATCTGGTGTGGGGATTGAGAATTTCGGCATTGGTGACGGGTTTTACAGGACTTGCACTGATACTTGCTTATACTCTTGGCAAAAGACCTATCGAGCATTCCTGAATCGCATCACTGCAAACGCGGCAAGAATGAGAATCCCTGTCAGTGTGAAGAGTGTAGCAATGCGCAATTCCAATCCTGTGGTGTGTAACTCAGTATCTTCTTCATGCGTTTCGATTGGAGTGTCAGCAACCGATGGTGTGACGATCTTCTGATGTAGCCTGATCGATGGTCTTTCCGAGAGAACGGTTCCCTCATAATCGTGCGTATCAACAAAATTCGCAGCAGCGGCCGGAAGCTCGATAGAACCCGGGCCGTTCACCTGCATAACATAACCAAAGACCAGCTCTTCCCCCCCGTTCAGGACTTTCGCAATCTTCAGATCACCGCTCACTAAAACAGCACCCTCTGGCAGGCAATCGGTCACATCGACGCTTGCCAGCACATTTCCGGCATTCTCAGCCCTGATTGTGACCGCGACGGTCGCAGCATCTCCTGCACCGATGACATCCGGACTCACACTTTTCGATAGGCATATCTTCGGGCCGTATACCGCGATGGACGGGGAGTTTGACCGCGCTGTTTTCGTCCTGTCGTCTGTGATCCACTGTGCAACCGCCGCAGGAAGGACGTACCCGCTCTTGCGCGGCAGTGTGGGCTTTAACCGGTATGTAATACTCTGGCACTCGCCTGCTCCGAGATCCAGTTCCCATGCAAGCGTCGAATTGTCGATCAACTCAAAATCGGGAGGCACGGTGTCGCTGACCTTTATCGGACTGATGGTGCGCATGCCATTATTTCTCAGCGATAGCGTGACCGTGGCAACCTCATCCATATATATATTATTAGTTATTGATTTGGAGATTTTGAAGACATCAGATACCTCGATCGGACAGGATTTGACCTGATGGTATCTCGTTTTTTTTATGTCGCGATACTCAGTCTCAACAGTCAGATTAAATATCCTATCCTCTGCAATGGGTGGTAGTTTGAACCGGAGCGTGATCGGATCAGCGGATGTCGAATCTGTTTTAGCATCGACCCGGTCCCCCCTCTCGATTTCGGAGTAATGGTAACCAGTCTTTCCTGCGACCAATTCGAGACCGGCACTATCTATCCGGATATCCACATCATCCGCCCGAGCATCGCCTCTGTTCTGGATAGTGATCTCCACCTCGATATGCGAGGTGTAAGCTAGATAATCCTCCTTATCGGTCTCAAATCTAACATCAAATAGCGGCAGCCCCCGCTTTTCGATCTTGATCCTTGCCCACCCCTCCTCCGGATAATCCGTCGTCCAGTCAGGGTCTGTTAGTGCGAGTTCGAGCGCTGTTATCCGCACCTCATCGTCGTGGATGTATTCATCCTCGCTCTTCAGAATCTCTTCGGCAACCAGAGTCCCCTTTTCATACAGTTTTACTCCGACGATCCGGCTCCCGGGGTCATTGTTTCTTGGGAAGTTGTACGCCTCGACCGTGTAGTTGCCGTTTGAGATCGTCTCGCCCAGATGGAGCTTCTTTGAGTTACCACATGCCCACTCCAAATCGTCCTCGTTATATGCGCAGACTACCGGACTAAGAAATAGTATACATAATAAAAAATATAATACCTTCATTATCCCATAACCTCTCATGGTCTTCTGAAACGGCTCATCGCGAAGAGAACAGCAACAAGACCGATCAGTATGTATGCTGTGACGAGATGGTATCCGAAACGGTCGTCTCCGGTATTCGAAGAGACCGGTTTCGTGTGGAATGTGGTGTCTGATGATTGTGGCGCCTCTGCGCTTGCAGAAGACACGGAAGATGAAGAAGATGAAGAATGTGAGGAAGGTGAGGAAGGTGACTGAGCAGATGATGCCAGAGATGATGCTGATGCGGAAAACGATGCCAAATCCGGAGCAGGAACCTCTGAAGACTCTTCGTACAGAGGAGATGCATCAGTTCGGGTGTGCGGATCGATAAATATAGTCGCTGCTTCCTCATTATCTATATACTGTCTGGCAATCTTCTCATACTCCTCTTCAGTCCCTGGATCCTGCCATTCGATCTTAAACGAGTGCGAGCCCACCTCATCATCTTCGAACTCGTGTAGACCAAAGTCTCCGGTATCGCCGGCTGAGATTGTTTCGCGCTCAATAAAATCATCATCGATGTAGAGGTTGACATCCAGGCAATTGTCATCGAGATTCTTCACGTAGACGTGAGCACTGATTTTGTCCTCGTCCTCATCGTGTTCATCAGCGTGCAGGACTACGGCTGTCGCTACACTCCCGGATATTGCGCGTTCGGCGGTGTCATTGTACCACTTCTCGGTGTCAGGGTCGAACCACCCGATCCTGAAACTGTGCACCCCTTCCGAAAGTTTGTAGCTGCCAAACTCCTGTGTGGCCCCAGGCGAGATCCTGTCCTCGAACTGCTTGAAATCGTTATCGATATAGAGGTAGACATCCAGCCGGTCGTCATCAAGGTTCTTCACATATACATGAGTCATCAGCGATTTGATGGTCACTGTGCCACCTGCCCATTCCGCGTATATTTGATCTTCATTTTTATCGGTGAGATTGCCATCGGACAGGTTTAACGATGTGCTGGCGTCATCTGCCCCCACAGTCCTGAAACGGACGGTTGCAAGAGAACCATCCCCGCTCGCACCACCACCCCCGGTCACGTTAACGGTGATGTTAACCGGGCTTGAATCATCCAGGCCACCCTCAGCCATCACCGATACGCCGCCGATCTCACCACTCCGGATAACCGTTGGCTCTACCACATACGGATCAAACGAGAGATTGAAATGACCGGACTTCAGATTCTCCACATCTTTGATTCCGATTTCGACATCGAATGTGCCTGACACGAATTCGGGAGCATCGATGCTCACCGTTGTTCTGGCTGCTGCCGATGCTGCAAACGCGAGAAG
>QMVM01000174.1 GCA_003661105.1 Methanosarcinales archaeon
ATGAAACAGGCGGACGCATCGATAATCTGGGGGGATCTGGTCGTGGCCAGTGAAAAGATGGAACTCGTGGAGATACCCCGCGAACAGAACATCATAAAGATCATCCCGATCGGCACGCTCATGTTTTCCGAAAAGAAGGATACTGCAACGAAGTTTGTGGATTTTGTTGCGTCCCCTGAAGGAAAAGCGATCTTTGGGAAACATGGTTTCACGACATATCCTGATGAAAAATACGAGGGCAAACAACAATGACTATTATAACACATACACCCATAGGGACCATACATTCACCATTCACTGATCCGGCGGATACACCGATTCAAGGAGTCTTTGCAGACGGGGCGAGAGGAGTGGTGGAGGTATTTCCGGAATATGCTGATGGACTTAGAGACATCGGCGGATTTTCTCATCTGATCCTCCTCTATCATTTCCATCTTGCGGAAGGTTATTCGTTGATCTCAAAACCATTTATAGGGGACAATGAGAAAGGAATCTTCGCGATAAGGCATCCAAGACGACCGAATCATATCGGAATCTCTATTGTCAGACTTGATACGGTCAGAGAAAACGTGCTGGAGGTTAGTGATGTTGATGTCCTCGATGGGACGCCGCTTCTGGATATCAAGCCTTTCGTGCATCAGTTCGATCACAGGGCGGATATACAGAGTGGATGGGTGGATGATCAGCACATCGATGAGGTTAAGGACAAGACCCCACGGAACTTGGGGGAGTCTTAAGTACATGCTAATCAAGGAATCGACGCTTAAGATTGTCACTATTTCAGTTACATTGCTTCTGGCCATCTTTATCCTGTCGCTTCTCTCAGGTATTGTTACGCATACGAGCTTGCAGAGCTTACTTGCAAGTATCGCGTCCAAAGAGATCAGGTTTGCGATAAAATTGAGTTTGATCACATCCGTAATATCTACCTTGATGTGCATCGCGGTCGCGATACCGGCAGCATACGCGCTTGCACGCTACGATTTTTTCGGAAAGACGCTCATCCAGACGATAGTGGATCTTCCGCTTGCATTGCCGCCGATTGTGGCTGGAGTGGGGCTTCTGCTAATCTTTGGCACAACTTCCTTTGGAGCATGGCTTTCCAGTTCCGGGCTAAAATTCGTATTCACGCCGTACGGCATCATCATCGCACAGTTTACTGTGAACATATCATTTATGCTGCTGATCATGCGTTCAACGTTTGAAGGGATCAGTCCGAGGTATGAATACGTTGCCCAGACGCTTGGTTGCAATCCGGTGCAGGCATTCCTGCAGACAACGCTTCCGATGTCAAAGAACGGGCTTATAGCCGGAGGGATAATAACATGGTGCAAAGGTATCGGGGAGTTCGGAGCTGCCCTGATGCTTGCAGGAGCAATACGGATGAGGACCGAAACCCTGCCGATATCGCTGTATCTGAATATGTCGTGCGGGGATCTTGATCTTGCAATGGCTGCTGCAACCATTATGATCATCATATCGGTCGTATCATTGTATATCTTTGAACTGTATGCCAGGCATACTCAACTATACTAACATGATCCGAATTGAAAATGTATCAAAGGACCTTGGCGAATTCAAGCTGAATGACGCTACCCTGCAGATCGATGAAGGAGAATACTTCATCATATTAGGTCCGACCGGTGCAGGAAAAACGATCCTCATCGAGACGATTGCAGGCATCTACCGCCCGGATAGTGGCAGAGTGTTCCTGGACAAGACTGATGTAACAAACGTTCTGCCGAAGGACCGGCAGATCAGTATGGTCTACCAGGACTATATGCTCTTTCCGCACCTGACTGTGGAAGGAAACATTGGATTTGGGCTGCGTCAGAAAAAGGTTGATAAAAGCGAGATCAAAGCGAAAACGAATGAAATTACAGATCTTCTTGGAATCTCGCATCTACTCGGCAGGTATCCGGGTACGCTCAGTGGGGGTGAGAAGCAGCGCATCGCAATCGCTCGAGCGGTTGTGACGGAGCCAAAAGTGCTTCTGTTGGATGAGCCGCTCTCTGCGCTGGATTCTCGCACAACCGAACGGCTCAGCGCGGAGCTGGCGCGGATACATAAACTCATGGGGACCACAACGATCCATGTGACCCATAGCTTCGAAGAGGCGTTCGCTCTCGGTGACCGGATCGCTGTGATGTGCGGCGGACGGATCATCCAGGTGGGTACGCCTGATGAGGTCTTCAGAAGACCCAATTCCAAATTCATCGCAGACTTCGTGGGTGTTGCGAATCTATTCCGCGGAAGATCGGTTGTTCACGACGACATCTCCGAGGTTCGTATCGACGGGATCTCGGTGGTCTCCAGCACAGTTGCATCCGGAGACGTTTCGGTCTCGATCCGACCCGAAGACATACTGATCTCAAAAAGAGAGATCGACTCAAGCGCGAGAAACTCGTTTTCCGGAGAGATCACGGAGGTTAAGGATATGGGTGGGATCGTCAGGACCGTAGTCGATGTGGGTCTTCCCTTTGTGGTTGCGCTGACAAAGCGGTCTTACGAGGACCTGCGACTTGCACCCGGTACTCGCGTATGCATCGCCTTCAAAGCGTCTGGTGTGCATATTTTTTAGCATGGATTAGCACGGAGATCTTTGAAGACTTTTGCAACTATCCGAGGTTAGGTTACTTGACATCTGAATAGAGTTGTTACGACCCTGCGCGACCACAGAAACCAGAACAAAACCCCCCGATCCGGATGATCCGGTCATCTCGCGGCGGCTCGCCGAGTGCCCGCGGATGAACAAAGTTTATGAACATTCAGAAGAATGAATTTAACATCCTGCAATCATGACGCTTAGAACCCCAATCGTATGCGTGCTCGGGCATGTGGATCACGGGAAGACCACGCTGCTCGACAGAATCAGAGGCAGCACGATCGTAGATATGGAATCCGGTGCGATCACCCAGCACATCGGCGCGACCGAAGTACCGATCGACGCGATAGCAAACGCGTGTGGACCGATCTTTTCAGGAAAGTTCATCGTTCCGGGATTGCTTTTTATCGACACTCCAGGGCACCATGCGTTCACAACGCTTCGGAGTCGTGGTGGCGCGCTTGCGGATATTGCAGTCCTGATCGTTGATATAATCGAAGGATTCCTGCCGCAAACCATCGAATCCTTAAACATACTGAAGCGATTCAAAACTCCTTTCGTGGTTGTAGCGAACAAGATCGACCGCATCCATGGCTGGCAGACCCACGAGGGTGTGCCGTTTATTCAAGGGTACGAGAAGCAGGTGGGGCATGTGCAGCAGGAACTCGACCGTAAACTGTATGAACTGATCGGAAAGCTCTATGAATACGGGTTCAGCTCAGATAGGTATGACCGCATATCGGATTTCAAGACAACCATCAGCGTGATTCCGATATGTGCAAAGACCGGAGAGGGCATCCCTGATCTGCTGATGGTCATGTTAGGTCTTGCGCAGCGTTTTCTTGAAGAAGATCTGCAGGTCAGCACAACCAAAGCAGGGGTGTGCACGGTTCTCGAGGTCGACGAGACCCGCGGTTTCGGGACAACTGTCGATGCGATCCTTTATGATGGTGAGCTTTCGGTCGGCGATACGATCGTGGTCGGCGGGCAGCCGGTTGTCACAACAAAGGTTCGTGCGCTCTTAAAACCAAAGCCGATGACCGAGATCTGGTCAAACGAGGCATTCGATCACGTGAAGCATCTGACAGCCGCTGCCGGCATCAAGATCGCAGCACCAAATCTGGCACATGCCATCGCAGGATCGACGATTCGGGTTGCGTCTGGCGATGTCGATGAGATCGTTAGCGAGATAGAGAGCGAGCTTGATGCGGCGCAGATAAAGACCGATTCGGATGGTGTTGTTGTATGTGCCGATACTATAGGGTCGCTCGAAGCAGTGACTTATGAATTAACGAATGCCGACATCCCTATCAGGGTTGCCAAGATCGGCGATATCTCAAGAAGAGACGTGATCGGGGCTGAAACGAGTAAAGATCCATTGAACAGGACGATTATCGGATTTCGTGTCGATGCGCTGCCCGATGCCATAGATGAGCTTAAGAAATCGGGCACGAGACTGTTCCAGAGCGAGGTGATATACCGGTTGCTTGAGGATTATCAGGACTGGATAGCAACTGAGAAGGAGCTTGTCGAGAAGAAGCTTTCAGAGGCGGTGATCAGACCCGGGCAGTTCCTGCTTATGGATGGGTGCGTCTTCAGGCAGAACAATCCCGCGGTTGTCGGAGTGCGGGTCATTGGCGGAGTGATCAGGACCGGGGTTGGGGTCATGCGTGCCGATGGCGCACAGGTCGGGACTATAAAGGGGATTCAGGAGCGTGGAGAGGCTCAACGGGAAGCGAGGTACCGCGACGAGGTTGCTGTAGCAATTGAAGGTCCCACGGTCGGGCGGCAGATCAAGGAAGGTGACACGCTCTTTGTGGACATTCCCGAACAACATGCACAGATGGTCGAGCAGGAACTGTCAAATATACTGTCTCCTGATGAGGCCGAGACGTTTTCGGAATTTATGGAGATCAAACGAAAGGGCAATCCATTCTGGGGTATATGAGTACATCACGAGGAGTGCTTCAGTCATGCCCCTGCCGGATGTAATTGTGCTGCCACAGGTATTCGCGGTAACGAAACTTTCAGATTCATCACTATAGCAGCACCAAATAAATCAGCCCCGATACACATTCTTGAGACTTTTTAATTTATTCTGGTCGGTTGAAAACATGGCGCCAACCCGACAAATACGGGTATTATTGTGTGGGTGTAATAAGTGAAATCGGTGTTAATCTGTGGCTAAAATAGTAGCAGCCACAGATTAACGCAGATGGACACAGATTAGCGGTGTAAACCACTTTTCAGATCGATAGTTCCCCATTATGGTAGTTGTGGTTGCGTAAGACAATCCGACGTTATCAGAAAATAATAAAA
>QMVM01000175.1 GCA_003661105.1 Methanosarcinales archaeon
ATCTCCGCGAGTTTCTTGCTCGAATCAGATGGTGTGAGACCGATCGAGAGCACGATCATGTCAAACTCCTCGCCGGCGGTCTCGGTCGATTCCTCGACCTCGTATCTGACAGAGAGCCTGTTTGTGACCGGGTCGATGTCAACGCCTGATGGACGGGATCTGATGAACCTGACCCCTTTTTCGCCCTTTGCACGCTGGTAGAACTGTTCAAAGCCCTTGCCGAACGCTCGCACGTCGATGTTAAAGATCACGGTCTCAAGCTCATCGTCGTGCTCCATTGCAACCATCGCCTCCTTGGTCGCGTACATGCAGCAGACTGCAGAACAGTTCGGACGCCCGATCTCGGGGTTGCGTGACCCTATGCACTGGAGCCATGCTATCTTCTTTGGAGTTGTTCCGTCTGCCAGTTGCACATGCCCTTCGAATGGACCTGATGCTGAGAGGAGACGTTCGAACTCAATAGAGGTTATGACATCGGGATGCTCATAATGGTACTGTTCGAGTGGTGTTGGATCATAAGGCTTAAATCCGGTCGAGAGGATGACCGATCCGACCTTGATCACCTCATCTCTGTCCTTCATCTCATAATCGATCGCATCGTTCTCACAGACCTTCTTACAGTTCCCGCACTTGCCCTTTGTGAGATAAATACAGTGCTCGGCATCGATCACCATCACTCTTGGTACTGCCTGCGGGAACGGAAGATAAATCGCCTTTCGCTTGCTAGTTCCCTCGTTGTACTCGTCAAGAACCTTTGAAGGACACTTGGCAAGACAGAGTTCACATGCCGTACACTTGTCAGGATCGACATACGTCGCTTTTCTTGTGACGGTGACATCGAAGTTCCCAGCAGCTCCTGATATCGATTTGATCTCACTGTACGGCAGAAGTTCGATATTCGGGTGTCTTGATACCTCTGCGAGCTTCGGCGAGAGCGTACACATCGAACAGTCGAGCGTCGGGAATGTCTTGTCGAGTTGCGCCATCACGCCGCCGATCGACGGGCTTGACTCGATCAGGTAGACCTTAAGCCCGCTGTCGGCAAGGTCAAGCGCTGACTGAATACCAGCGATACCGCCTCCTGCGATCGCAACTGCTCCTATTAATTCTGCCATTACTTGCCACCCCCTATCTTCTCAATTTTTGCTATGAACTCGTCGTTCTTGGCGTAGTTCATGTCGATACCAAGTTCCTGCGGGGTATAACCCATCCCAAGCCCAAGAAGCTGTGAATAGTGAACAATTGGCATATTAAAAACATCTCCGAACTTCTTTTCAATCTCGGTTTGACCAACATCCATCTGGAGGTGGCAGAACGGACATGCATCCACGATGCAGTCAACTCCGGCTGCTTTCGCGTGTTCCAGTTTCGCTCTGGCAAGCTTAAGAGCGGTCTCGAGACTTGATGTCCGCACACCACCGCCTGCGCCGCAGCATGCGTTCTTGTCCTTGTACATCACAGATGTCGCTCCTGTTGCCTCAACAAGCTCGTCAAAGAACGTCGGGTTCTCAATACTTCCCAGATGTCGCTCCTTGGATGGCTTGATCAGGTGGCAGCCATAGTGCACGGCAACCTTCAAGTCAACAGGGTATTTGATCGATTCCTTGACCTTCTCAGTACCAACGTCATCGTAGAGGTACTCCATGATGTGGCGCACGCGGATCGTGCCCTTGAACTCGCGTCCGACCTCTGCAAGCACTTTGTTGACATCACTTCGGAGTTTCTCGTCTTCTTTCAGAACGTTGTTCGCATCCACGAGTGATCCGAAGCAGCCGTTGCAGACTGTTAGCAGATCTACGCCCATCTCTTCGGATAACACAACGTTTCTGGATGCAAGCGCAAGCCATGTGAGCTTGTCAAATGACCTGAAAACACCTGGCGCGGGACAGCATGATGCACCCTTCAGTTCCTTAAGATGCACGTCGAGGTCCTCCATCACTATCTTTGTTGCTTTCTCGATTCCAGGATACCTGTTCGGTGCAATGCAACCGAGGAAGAATGATAGTTCGCTCATGATTGTGCCTCCGTCAGTTTGTCAAATCCTGTGACCTGGACTATCTTGTGCACCTCTTCCAGCGCATCAGGATAGTTGTGCACGGTCTCAGGAAGTTCGTTCATCCCGAGTTTTTTCCGCTTCTCCTTGTTATCATCGTTTATGGGGACCGCATGCCCGGTCTTTGCCATCAACTGCGCAACCTTTCTGTGATTGTCGAGCATGATTCCGCTGTGCACAGCCATCGTTCTGATCTTTAAGAGAATGTCCACGTTCGGAACACCTTGCGGGCATCGCTCCTGACACTTGTAGCAAGTCGTGCAGTTCCAGAGGTACGGATGATTCAGAAGCTCATCCCGCATCCCGAGATTTGCCATCCGAAGTAGCTGCCTGATGTTGTAGTTCGGCTCGTGCTCAGCCATCGTACAGCCCGCGGTGCAGCCTGTACAGTTGAAGCATAAGATCAGTTTCTCGGCACCGGGTTCAGTCAGCACCTCATCCCTAAATGCCTTGTCGAGGTCGCTTGTCTTGATTGTGTCACTCATCTCCATCGCCTCCATTGCTGCCATTGCCGCCACTTAGTTTGCGTGCCAGATACACGGTAAGATCCATTACCTCAAACGGGTAATCGTGCCCGTGCTCGGAATCCTCCTCTTCCTTGAGGCAGTTTAAATGTGCAAGACACTTCGGACACGACGTGATCAGCACATCCGCACCCGTCGCCTTCGCCTCATCCATCCGCAGGACCCGAAGCGCTTTCGTGTGGTCGTTACAGTTCATCATCGAACTGACGCCGCAGCAGAGAGCATTCTCCTTATTGTGCTGCATCTCAACGATCTTTGCGCCAGTTGCAGCAATTGCGTTTCTGGGGGCGTCATACTCACCTGTATGGCGTCCGAGCCTACATGCGTCGTGAATTGCAGCGGTAGCTGCGCCATTCGTGATCCCGAGATCAGCATCTGCGAGAACCTGACTGATGTGCTTAACCTCGCAATCGAGATCGTAATCCATCAGAAACGTCCTGTAACACTCAGCACAGCTCACAACGAGGGTATCGATACCACTCTCATTGATGAGCTTTGTGTTCTCCTCTTTGAGCTTATCAAACGTCTCTTGATCCCCCTGCCATAGCTGGTCGTGTCCGCAGCATTTGAGCTGCATGATCTTTGGACTGATCCCTGCTTTTGAGAGGAGCGTTACAGAGGACGTTGCAATCTCTCCAAAATCCACATCCAGGTCGAAGAACATGTCGTGGAAGTCCACACATCCGGGGAAGTATCCAATCCCGGATGTGTCATCACCCTCTAATAGGGTCGTTTTGCTGTTACTAAGCTGCGTCATCAAGTCTGCCAGTTCTGTAAAGACGCCTTTATGTACAATATCTCTGGGCTTGCCCCCGATTCTCTGATCGAGGAAGAAGTCCAGCAACCGCACACCCTGTGGACATGCCGCTTCGCACTGTCCGCAGGTTAGACAATCCCAGACGTCCGTACCTGTGTCATAGATGTTTGAATCATAGATTGCGACTCTCGGAGAGAATTTCACAATCCTGCGCACAGGACAGATGGCAGTACAGGTGCCGCACTGGTAACACACTTGAGCATTGTTCGAATTATTTGTCACCGATATTCACCTACTGCTCCGTTTGTTAACTTATAACGATCATGAAATGTTATCCATCTGCTAGCCGGAGATGGTTCATGCGAAACAAGGATTTACTCATGGGTAGTTATAGTGGATGACAAGAGAATATTAAAAGGTTTCGGAATGTTTTGGGTGCCGAGTCTCTCTGGTGCCGGGATGCTGTTTGAGCATGGTGATGTTTCACCCTATTTCATCCGGATTTGCGCGAATTTAACGGACAATCACGAAAACCGACTCGATGGAAATGCACCCGGATTTTCAGATGACGTCGTGATCTCGGTCAAACATCCGGGCAAGCACGTCGGCGCACCTTAAATAAATTTTAACGGAGGCATAAATACATTTATACCTTCGCTGCGCCATCACCGATCATGAAGATCGTAGGAATCGATGAAGCAGGCAAAGGTCCGGTGATCGGTCCGATGTGCGTTGCGGGCGTGCTCATAGGGGAAGAGAGTATGCACCGGATCGATGGACTAGGTCTGAAAGACTCCAAGAAACTGACTCCGAAGAGACGCGAGTTTTTTGACGGGGAGATAAAGAAAATAGTTGACGGCTGGTTTGTGCTGGAGGTGAGCGCACACCAGATCGATGAACTGCGCACGGTAATGACGATGAACGAGATCATGGTCAATGCATTTGCAAGAGTGCTTGAGGACCTGAAACCCGATCATGCATTCCTGGATGCTGCCGATGTCAATGAGGCGCGGTTCGGAAGAAACGTGCAGGGATCATGCAAGCACCAGCTCACAGTTACTGCACGGCACAAAGCCGATGCGACCTACCCGATTGTTGCCGCAGCGTCCATCGTCGCAAAGGTGCAGAGGGATCGCGCGGTCAAGACACTGCGGGAGGAGGTCGGGGATTTCGGAAGCGGGTACCCGTCAGATCCAAAGACCATCCGGTTCATGCGGGAGTGGTTCCGTGAGCACAAGGGTTTTCCGGAGTGGGTGCGGCATTCGTGGAAGACTACGAGCAACGTGGTAGCGGCAGCAGCGCAGAGAACACTGTGATCGGACGCTTGAAGCATTGCGTGGTACATTATAGTGTGGCAGCCGAGGCGGGAGGCTTATGCAGGGCGCTGACATTAGGAGGGGTGTTTGTTTTTGGACGTTATAGTTGGCGTTTGGGTTGCAGAATCTTTTTATTATTTTCTGATAACGTCGGATTGTCTTACGCAACCACAACTACCATAATGGAGAACTATCGGTCTGAAAAGTGGTTTACACCGCTAATCTGTGTCCATCTGCGTTAATC
>QMVM01000176.1 GCA_003661105.1 Methanosarcinales archaeon
CGCCGCCGGGTTCTCTTTTTCGCTTCAGGGTTTGCGTCGCTCTGCTTCAGGTGATGCTTGCACACCGACCGGGAGCACCCCCACATTCCAGAGCAGTTGCCCCTTCACACCCGCACTTACCCCAAATTCACCACAAACGCAAGTACGTCTCGTATCGTATTCATGAAGTTGCCCCAGTATTCGGCATAAGTCGTGTTGTTGGTCAAAAACGGAGTTAGCACGCAGGACCTGATCACATACACACTCCTCACAGCGTCCCATTCCTCTGCGGGAATGCCAAGTCGGGCTACAAACGGTTTGGGCGCGTCGCCATAGTCTTCATAAGCGAGATCGGTCTTTGAAGTGATCCAATCATCATTAAAGACCGGTCCTGAGTTATAAGAGCATTGCTCGTATATCTTTTGGTTCAGTTTATCCATCGCTTCAAGACTCGTATTCCCAACCTCATTGAAAGCAAAATCAACAATGTTAAAGTCGGGTCGGGTCAGGGGCGCCACCATGAATTTCTTGCCAGCCGCTTCTATCTCATTGGCCGAAGTCGAAAGAAGCGAGTTATAAAATCTGGCTGCTCCTTCAACGCTGCGACCAACGATCCTGCCGTAACCCATGATATTAAGCGGGACGACGCGATGTGCAGCCCAGACCGCTGCTGCGGATGCTCCTGCTTTTGAACCCTCCATGATATAACTGCCGAGTAACATGGGGTTATCTTCGGTCTTCTCAAATACGTAAGCCGCAAAGTATGATATCAGGTCAATTGCACGTTTGTCCTTTAAAGCAACGCCGCCGGCGGCATAAGGGACATAACCCATCTTATGCGGGTCAAGAGTGATCGAATCCACCTCTGCCATCGCCTTATACGCATCATACACATCTCTCGAGGGCCAATCAATCTCTTTGTGCAAAATGCCCCCGTCGTGCAACCTCTCTTTCAGATCGTCAAAGTCCATGAACCGGTCATTCTCATCCAAGAAGACCGACCGCATATAACCGCCATAAGCCGCATCGACATGGATGTAGAACGATATGCCTGCTTTCTCGTACTCGTCCCGCAGCTTTACAACCTCGTGCACCTCATCTATCGCACCCTCTTCAGTAGTGCCTGCTACCGTCACCACGCCCAAAATCGGCGTCTTCTCGCTGACGAATTTGTCAATTGTTGCCCTTAAGACCTCTATGTCCATCCGGTAGTTCTCTTTGACCTGAACGTAGACCATGTTCGCCTGACCGATCCCGAGCACGTCCGCCGCCTTGGTCCATGAGTAATGTTTCGACTGCGGCACCAGCAGCTTGCCAAGCTTTCCACTCTGCATCCCGGTGCCGCGAACAGAGCGCTCGCGCACCGCTTCGAATACTTCCGCCTCTTTGGCTTTGCTCACCAGATCCAGAATCTTTCCTGTCGGCAGGTTCAGTAGCTGCCAGTCATCCATGCCTTCGACCAGCTCAGGTTTAACCTCTTTGATGGCAGGCGGGATGGATTTCAGGTTTCTGGCAACCCAGAGCCCCTCGTAGTTGGCAATGGTTCCATCGGTGGTGATGTGCCCCCACGCCTTTTCCGGGTCAAAGCCAAGCATCGTTGCAAATTGCTTGCCAACCTCTATCTCAAGTGCGGTCGTGGCAGGAGCACCTTCATAAGCGCAGTTGTTCGGATTATACAGGATGGTTGCCATATACGCCAGATTGGCAGCCATCAGGGTGTCAGAGTTCATGTGCCCGAGATAGCGTGCTGAAAACCATGGCATCGAACTTGCTTTGAGTTTCGATGAGAGTTCGAGCAGGGCATTCGTCGTTCGCTCCAGTGTTGCCTCGAAATCTGGTTCACGCTGTTCCCTCAAGCTTACTACGGGTTTATCGTCCGGGTGGAAGTCCCTGCGCCAGTGGATGTGCTCATCCATCAGGAAGTTCAAAGTCTCTTTAAAGTACTTGTGGTTCTCCGATTTCGGGCCCATGAACAGGGCATCTACGTTGAGCGTCTCTTCTGTGTTATCTACCTTTTTCTCCATATTTCATACCTCCTTTTTTCCAGTGTCTGGTATCCAACCAGGTTTCTTGAACTGATATATGATCAGGGGAATGAGTACGATGATGATAAGTCCCACGCCCATGACAGCCATGTAAAGCGCGCCATTACCGGCAGGGATCTGTTTTGGCGGGAAAAACCCAACGATCATGGTGAACAGCACGGTTAATATCCCTACACCGCTGACAAACCACATTCCTGCTTTACCTCCTGCTATTCGGTAGGCGCGGTGAACCTCGGGCCTGGAGTAGCGTAAGCGAATGGCTGCCAGAAACATCAGGAGATACATAACCAAGTATACCAATATCGTAAGAGCAAGTAACATCCAGTAGGCATTATTTACGCCGGGTACCAGTGCAAACATCAGCCCAAACACGGATACAAGGGACGCCTGGAGAATGAGCAGATTCTTCGGTATCCCGTTTTCATTCACCTTCTGAAGGAATGGTGGGAGGTCGCCGGTATCTGCGGAGACCTGCAAACCCTTGACCGGACCTAAAATCCATGTGCTTATCTGACCTATTGCACCGAACGCGACCAGCAGAGCGATGATCGGGACAAGCCATGCTATGCCAAACGCAGCAAAGAAGTCAGTAAAGGCAACCATGATGCCGGCATCCAGGCTGATGTCTTGCTGCGGTACCACGATAGCTACAGCCATCCCACCCATAACGTTAATTAAGAACAATATAAGACCTGCAATAAAAATAGCAACCGGGTAGTTGCGCTGCGGATTATTTACTTCGTTCGCATGTCCGGCAGATACTTCAATCCCCGCGAAGATGAAGATGAACCCTGCAAGCAAGACAATGTTGCTGATACTGCTAAAATCCGGGATCAGATTAGCTGTGTTAAGTGTCAGATCGAGTTGCACCGGATCCCCGGATAGCAGATACACGATACCAAGGATGATAATCAAGAGCCCCGGAACTAACACACCACAGAGAAAGCATACTGTACTGATCCTGCCTGACGTCTTCATCCCGCGAAGATTGAGGTACGTTGTACCCCAATACACTACAAGGACGACTGCGAGGATGAATAACTTATTTGCAGCAAGTGCCGGGTTGAACACGAAAGCCAGCGAGCCCGCGATGAAGACGAGTACTGCAACCATTCCAATCACCATCTGGAACCACTGTAACCAGATGGCAGTAAACCCCAATCGTTCCCCAAAAGCTTCTTTCACCCAGACATATACACCCCCCTGCTCCGGCCAACCCGTTGCCAGTTCCGCGGAGACCAGAGCGGTCGGAACTAAAAATGCCAGAGCAGCGATGAGCGCATAAAATATCATATTCAGACCTGTTTCTGCCATCATCGGCAGGTTGCGTACACTGATAACGAATGCAGCAGTGATCATGACCAGCGTGAACACGTTGATCTTGTGAGGTGCTGCTGACGGTTTACCTGTTGTTTTTGACGATTCCACTTTCACACATCCCCCTGAGGATTTTATCATACTTTGTAAAGCATGAATATATTCTACATTTTAGCACCCATGTTATAAAAGATTTTCTCCTTGTATCCGAAAGTAAAGAACGGTTCATAATTTTAAAATGTTAAGTTACTTTTGTTTAGCGGCTTTTGACCATTTCCAAACATAATAACAACCAATGAAAGTAAACACCCGGGATAGAATACCGGATAAATAGAAAACAGCGTTTATTTCACCCCGAATACTGCACCCATACCTATTTTCCATGTTTCGTATGCCGGAACCACGGGTGTGCTAATATAATAGGAATCGAAAGATACACGCAAGAGGACCAGTGTGGAGTTATTAAAGATAGAACCATCGCTACAAGGACGATGACTGGAATAACCGCACCACGCCTGAGTCCCACTGTTATATGTCGCGGGTCGAGACCGCGGTCAACCAGACGGTGATCTTTTGTGGCGTACATCCAGCTCAAAGCATTTAATGACCCCAATATGAACAAATTGAGACCGAAAAAGAGTTTTGCAATAGTTTCGTCAGGATAATCCCCCATTAACGAAGTAGAGAAAGGAACCATGGCTACAAACATAAGGATAAAAATATTTATCCAGAGGTGAGTAGGATCGGTTCGTTTGATGAAATGAAATTGCTGATGATGTCTATTCCAGAAGATTGCCAGAAGGATGAAACTGAGTACGTAATTTAAAAATTCGTGCGTTTGTCTAAACAACAGCTCATGTAGCTCTATTGCCGGCATTAGACCAGTCCCTATCCCGGGAAGCGCAAGGTTTAGTACCAGCAACGTCATCGCGATGGAGTAGATGCCGTCTGTTAGACTCTCGATGCGCTTGGTTGTCATTCCGAGTTCCATGTCATCTGATTTTGTCATTTTAAGTTCAACCTGTACTCCCTCAAACATTTGAGCTCCTGCCCATTATAAAGTTCCTCGGAAGTCCCGTCATAGCCCGTTTGTAGAATCAGCGTAGGTCTGGGTGTATCAGAGTCTCCCACACGGAAAAAATACTCGGGTAGGGTTGTCCCCTCATAAGGTATCTCAACTACCTCAAATGGGGGTGAAGAGAGTCTGCCTGCTTTGATGAAACAATTCCGGCACTTCCCCCAGGTCTCCAGGATACGCGGGTCTGCCGGATCGCCGTGAAGGAAGAATTCGGCGGTGCGGCAATAGTTTGATGCACGGAGATACGCTTCGCGAGCGCTGACATTATTACCATCTGCCAGACACTCATCAGCAATCCCGCAGACCCGGTCGGCAGTCAGGGTCCACTCTTCGTACCAGCTTTCGAAATCCCAGTCCTCGATGCGGCAGGCAGTGGATAGACATTCTTCGACGTCAGCGCCACCATAGTACGTGCATCCGAGCGTTCTTTGTAGTTGAAACGAAAAGAAACCGTCCTGAAAGATGATCTTC
>QMVM01000177.1 GCA_003661105.1 Methanosarcinales archaeon
TATTTGAGAGAGCAACCGACCTCCTGCCAGCGCCACCCGCGGAAATCAAGCCACATCCGGCAGGGATCGAACTCGGAACACTTATAAAGATGCTGCGGTACACAGACCAGCAGCGACTACTAACGTTTCTGAAGGAATCGTTCTCAAAAATCGGGGCTGTAACTGCAGAAAAGATCTGCACCCATGCAAAACTAAAACCCGCGTGTAAGCCCCAAAAACTCACGCACGAGGAGACAGAACGCCTACTTACAGCCTTTAAGAGTATAAAGATCGCCCCCCCACCGACCGATTGTCTCTCTCCGATCTCAGAGGATCTCATCTACAAAGGCGTTGAGAAAGAGTACACAGTCGACTTCATAGAAACGACGAAACGCTCGCCTGCTGTGTACGCGGGAAATCCGTTTCTTGTCGAAGCTGCGATCGCTTATGGCGGCGATCTGCCCGCTGAGGGCAAGGTGGAGATATTAAGGTTTGCAAACCGGGTACCGCTCCTCTACCAGCAGGGTGCATGTGCGATCACGCACGCTATCGAGCGGATAAACTGGAAGTACTACGGACTCTTGCAGCCGGGAGGATTTCCCGCAGGGCCGTGCGCGATCATGGTGCATGTCGCATCCACCAACGTGCCATTCACATCCGAGTCAAAGAACGCGATCGCAGAGGTTCCCGAGATCCTTGGCGAGGTCGAAAACGCGGTGCGTACCGTCTCGGGAAGACTTAAGAAATACCTCGGGAAGCGGGAGCTGCTTTCAAAACGCAAGGAAAAGGAGAATCTCATCAAGAGAGTACTTCCGAGACTTGCGACCAAGGTATCCGACATCCTTGACCGGGATACTCCGAATATCGATCCGGTCGTTGCAAGGATCATGGGGAATCTCCTTGTGAACCGCTCAGTGGTACGAAATGAGAACGGGTTTGATGTCGAGATACAGGTTGTGAATCATACGGATACTGCGCAATCCCTTAAAATACATGACCTGATCCCCTTCGAGATCAAAAGCGCGGAACCCGAGCCGCGCAGGGCTGTGATCGGGGATCGGTTCGATCATCTCTGGGAGGTCTCGCTCCGATCAGGTGAACATGTATCTCTTATGTATGCAATCGAAGCAGAAGGGGGGGTGGATGGGCGCGAAGAGATTTCACTTCCCGCGCCGATGGTGGAGGGTGTGTCCGTCGAACTGGTCACAGGTGCAAAAGTGCTCGGACACGGGTGAGTACAGACGAGCCGGACCCGCTACCGTGTGGAGTTACCGCGCCTGCGCGACCGATAGTATTATTGTATATAAACCCAACTGCCATTATCATGATTGACCCCACCATCAAGATCGAGAATATTGTTGCCTCGATGGAACTTTCTGACCACTTTGACCTCCTGCATATATCGTCATCCCTCGAAAATGCCGACTATGATAAAAACAAATTTCCGGGGCTCGTGTACCGGATAAAAGACCCGAAAACAGCATTTCTGGTATTCGGCTCGGGCAAAGCAAACTGCACCGGCGCAAAGAGCATACCTGACGTAGATACAGCGATAAAGATCCTTTCAGAGGATCTGACAAATCTTGGATACACGATCACGAATACGGACTACACGGTCCAGAACATCGTGGCTGGCGCATCGCTCGATACGGAACTCGACCTGGATGCTATTGCGATCGGTCTCGGGTTTGAGAACATCGAATACGAACCAGAGGTATTCCCGGGTCTTGTGTACCGGATCAAGGATCCCAAAGTAGTTGTTCTGATATTCCGATCAGGAAAACTTGTAATCACCGGAGCAAAGACCCAAAAAGAGTGCGAATTTGCCAAGATGGATGTCTGGCAACAGTTGAACAATTTAGGCTTAGTCTGATAGACGATGAGCGTATCTGAAATTGAACTATTTTTAAGAGAAGACATTGGAGATTTCGATCTTTTCCATGAGTTACTCCCGGATAATGTAGCCAAAGCAAATATTGTTGCAAAAGAAGACGGAGTAATCGCTGGACTGGAAGAAGCGATACGGATTCTCTCTCATTGTGGAATCTCGGCCACGTGCAGACGAGATGACGGCGATATGATAGCCGAAGGGGATGTTGTGCTCGAACTCGGCGGAGGTACCCGCGCAATCCTGCAGAGCGAGCGCGTCACACTGAACTTTCTTGGCAGGATGAGCGGCATAGCGACCCTGACCCGGAGGTGCGCGGAGATTGTGGCAGGAACTGATGTCAGGATCGCAGGTACCAGAAAGACGACGCCTGGATTTCGTAGATTCGAGAAGAAGGCGATTGCGATCGGCGGCGGCGACCCTCATCGGTTTTGCCTCTCTGACGCCGTGATGATCAAGGACAACCACATCAAGATATACGGGATGGAGACGGCGTACAAATACGCAAGAGATGCTGGTTTTACAAAAACAGTCGAGGTCGAGGTCGGAAATGCCGAAGATGCTGTGCGCGCTGCAAAACTCGGAACTGACATTATCATGTTTGATAACATGGACCCTCGCGAGATCACAGAAGCCATATCAGCACTATCCAGGCAGGAGTTATGCGATTATGTGATGCTCGAGGCATCCGGAGGCATAACACCGGACAATCTCGCTTTGTACGCAGAAACTGGCGTGGATGTGATCTCGATTGGCGCGCTCACGCACTCCGCTCAGTGGCTCGACTTCAGTCTCAAGATCGACTGAGGATGGTTTTTTAATCTCTTCCGGGTGATATGGGTTGTGAATATGACAAAAAGTCTCGAATGTGGAAAGATAAACATGGCGACCCGGGTTGAGGTACAATGAAACAGGCGATGACAAGTATCGATGTTGCGATGATAGTCTCTGAGCTACAGCATCTCGTTGGGTCGCGCATCGAAAAGATATACAAAACCGATACTGGTACTGATATTGAGCAGATCCGGTTGAACCTCTACCTCTTCGGGGAGGGGCGATCCGATCTCGTGACCACTCCGGGGGCGTGTGTGTACCTGACCGCGCATCCGCTTCCAAGCCCGAAAACGCCGGCGATGTTTGCGATGACGCTTCGGAAGTACCTCTCTCATGGCAGGATCGTCTCGATTGAGCAGTACGACTTCGACAGGATAATTGAGATCAAAACGATGCGTGGCGAAGTCGAAAACGGGCTAATACTCGAACTCTTTCCGCCGGGCAACGTGATACTGGTGAACCACGAGCACAAAATCATCCTCCCGCTCCACCCGGTGACCTTCCGCGGGCGGAGAATCCGGAGCGGAGAGATCTACAAACTGCCTGATATGCAATCAAATCCTACCGAGATCACAAAAGAGGGGTTATCTGATATATTTTCCGAATCAGACACGGATCTCGTCAAGACGCTTGCGACAAGACTGAACATGGGGGGAGTCATTGCCGAAGAGGTCTGTTCACACTCAGGGATCGATAAAAATGTCGGTTGCCAGGATTTATCAGATGAGATGGTCGAGACGGTATACAGCGGGATCGCACACGTATTCGGACAGATGGCTAATTCAAAGCCACATATCACGTACAAGGATGAAAATAAGATTGATGTCCTTCCGTTTGAAATTTCCAGATATACAGACCATACAAAACGATATTTCAATACGTTTAGCGAGGCACTCGACGAGTTCTTTGGAGCAGTTGTGAAAGAGCAGGCGATCGAAAAGAAACCTGAGAGGAAGCAGAACCCGCTTGAACACCGGCTGACCCAGCAGGAAAACGCGATCCGCAAGTTCGAGCGTAATAAATCGGACCTGAACGCGAAAGCCGAGGCAGTATATACTCATTACCAGCCAGTTGATGAGTTGCTCGGTTTGGTCCGGCAGGAACTTGCAGACGGGCGCACGTGGGACGAGATACGCGCGGAGCATTCCGAAATAAAGCGGACCGACCCGCGAAACAGGACAATTACGATAGAACTGGACGGGATGGATCTTCCGCTTGATACCGGGAAGAATGTCCCTCAGAATGCGCAAGTCTTCTATGACCGCTCGAAGAAGATCAGTTCGAAACTGAACGGTGCTGTGCATGCAATCGAGAACACCCGTGAACTGCTGAAAGAGCGAGTCAAGAAGCCAAAAGCGAAGATGCCAGCACCCAAACGCCCGAAACCACGCTGGTACGACCAGTACCGGTGGTTTAGAACATCAGACGGATTACTCGTGATTGGCGGGCGCGGTGCAACCAGCAACGAGGAGATCGTCAAGAAGTATCTTGAGAAACGGGACATTTTCATGCACAGCCAGACGCCGGGCGCGCCGGTAACGATCATCAAGGTCGATAAAGGCGCCGAAGTATCCAAGCAAACCATCGCAGAGGCGGCGCAGTTTGCGATCTCGTATTCGAGCATCTGGAAGAGCGGACAGTATACAGGCGACTGCTACTGGGTGAACCCGGATCAGGTCTCAAAGACGCCGGAACACGGCGAGTTCGTCTCAAAAGGCGCATTCATCATCCGGGGCACGCGGAACTACTTAAAGGACGTTTCGGTCGGGATTGCAATCGGGATAACCAGCGACCTTCATCTGGTCGGGGGTCCGGTCTCTGCTGTTTCGAATCAAGCAGAGAACGTGATCGAGATTGTGCCAGGAAGGTTTAACCAGAACGACATCGCGAAGAAGATCTACCGGATATTCTCAGATGCGTTTGGGCGATCGATCAAGGTCGTTGCATCGCCTGACCAGATCGCCAAGTTCCTGCCGCCGGGCGAGTCTGATATCAAGTCAAAGGGCAAATAAGGCAAGTTGCGTGCACTTTTCCACTCTTCCTGAGAACCCTATTTCGGAGAATTTTTAATTTGTTCTGGTCGGTTGAAAACATGACGCCAACCCGGCAAATACAAATATGATTAGATGGGTGTAATCAGTGAAATCTGTGTTAATCTGTGGCTAAAACAGTATCAGCCA
>QMVM01000178.1 GCA_003661105.1 Methanosarcinales archaeon
ATTGTAATCGGCTGGATTGCAGACTCGTGCGCAGACGATCGGTTTCGTTCGGCAGCGGCTTCTGGCGACACCACGTAGGTTTCACTATCATCAGATGGTGTCGGCAGGTCTTGGATCGATTTTTGCTGCGGAGTCTTTTCCAAAGACTGTGCAGCTACCTCTGATGGAACCGATGATGATAATGATGATATCTGTCGGGTCATGCCTGATCTGGGTTGGCCTGAAGTCTGCTGTGACCCTGGCCCGGCTGGTTGTAAAGCAGCAGGTTTCAACTGCGGTGTCTGGTCTGATAGCCAGACAGACTGAAGATTGTCATACCCTGTTTCATCAGGTGTATAGGATGCATCCATCTGCTCTGATCCGGATTCATCCCCGAAAACCGGCTCACCTTGCACAGATGGCTCAAAGAATGACGCCAGCCTGGGCTTGATCGCCTCTGTTCGGTTAAGGCTCCTCGCCACCAGACGGCTCAGATAATCACTCATCCGCCTACCCTCTCCAGATAGAACTGCCGCCGCCAGGGGCTCATCGCGAGTATGTCGGCTTCTCTCCACCCGTATGCCAATGCCAGTGCGTGCACCTCATGCAGTCTGTGATATGCCCATGCGTTAATCTCGCTCCAGAAGAACGAGACGATGTCAAAGGTCACGTGCCACTGATGCCTGCATGAAGGGCAGGAAAGAGCCAGTTGCACGTCTGCCCCGGGATCTGCTTCTGCCATCCGCTCCACGATCGCTTCCACCAGGATGGCAGGCAGATGGTCAGGTGAGATCTCCTCGCCGTCGTGATAAACTGATAGGAGACAGCTCTCAAGCAACTCTTCGCAAGCTACATCAACGTCTTTGTGGTCTGCGATGGCATCCATGTCAAGGCTGTTTGGCAGCCTGAAACGCACATCATACCCGGCTACGTCGATTGTCAGCTCCCGGGTTGGTCCGGACTCGGGTGTCATCTGAATGTCAGCCACGTTGAAGGTCAGCTCCAGACGCTCACGACAATCGGGACAGGTTGCTATGCCGATTAATTGGGAGCCGAATGTCCACTCGCGGAGTGTTAGCAATCGAGCATCACGCTCGCCTATATTGAGCTTTGTCAGCGAGTCCGCAGATGCTTCGGGGCAGGCTGCCGAGAGCAGTGAGAGTGCCTGGTGAACAGGTGACTGGACATTCCCGCGTTCCCAGACATCAAGCAGCTCCGGAGCAGATAATGCACGCATGCTCAAGTTTACTTAAGTAGGTTCAGTGAACGATGGCTCGCTCGGCTCTCCTACCTCATAATCGCGCTCCCATCCCTCATTTTCCAGTTTTATAGTCTGGATAGCAACCGCGTTGGCGCTGGCGTCGAGATCGGGAAGGGACTGATATTCCGAAACCCAGCAGCGATATACCTTGTATGCGATGGCGAGCTGTCCTGCTTCGTTGTACACCTCGATGATAATATCCTTCCGGAAGTCCTTGAGCGAGACCTCTGAACCCAGGCCAGAGCCATAGTTCCAGACCTTGTTCGCCCACTTCTCAAACTCCGTATCATGAGTAACGCCGCGCTCAAGGGTGATAGCCTCGTATTCGGTTTTACCTGGTGATTTGCGGCTGCTGCTCGGATCCCCGCCTTCACGGTGCTTCACAACCTCGGTGGTTCGCTTCAGGCTGCCGACTTTGCTGACGCCTGCCACGTAACGACCATCCCACTTAACCTGGAACTTGAAGTTCTTGTACGGGTCAAAACGTTCTGCATTTACGCTAAATTGTGCCATGATAAATCGCCTCCTATGTTTGAATCTCCCCGGCCATCTGCTGGATCTTGATGATCACGAACTCCGCTGGCTTCAGGGGCGCAAAGCCAACAACAATGTTGACGATCCCGCGATTGATATCGTCCTGTGTAGTGGTTTCCTTGTCGCACTTGACAAAATATGCATCCTTTGGTGTCGTTCCCTGAAATGCACCCTGGCGGAATAGGGTGTGCATGAAGGCGCCAATGTTCAGGCGGATCTGCGACCAGAGTGGCTCATCGTTTGGCTCAAAGACCACCCACTGGGTGCCGCGGTAGAGGCTCTCTTCGAGATAGAGGGCAAGGCGGCGAACCGGGATGTACTTCCACTCTGATGCGAGGCGGTCATCACCTTTGAGCGTGCGCGAACCCCAGACCACGCGACCAACAGCCGGCATAGCCCGCAGACAGTTGATGCCGAGTGGATTCAACTCGCCATTCTCTGCATCGGTGAGAGGTACGCTCAGTTGCGGAACACCCACAAGGGTTGCTTCCAAGCCAGCAGGTGCTTTCCACACCCCACGCTGCGTATCAGTCCGCGCAAAGATTCCAGCCACTGCGCCGCATGGCACAAACTCTTCCACCTGGTTGTCTCGCAATGAGTTTGGTTGTTTGAGGCGGGGGAAGAAGAGTGCAGCATTCTTACTCTTCGTGCCGACGCTTTCGACATCCTTCGCGTCGTCTTTTCCGATCCAATCACTGGGCGGGTCCACGAGCAGCATCGCACGCCGGTCCTCGCAGTACTTTGCCGCAGTCCCGACCAGAGTTGAATCGATGTTGTCGTCTGACTTGTATGGCGGAATGCACAGAAGGTTGAAGATATCCGCTTTTTGCAGAGCGTATAGACCTTTCTTTCCGGTTTCCTTCCCTGGACCTGTGAAGTCGCCCTCGTCGAGTCTAGTACCGTCGTATGCTCTGTCGGCCACCACTCCCGTAGAAGCGTTGTCATCCGCCCATATATCATTGCCTGCCGTGGGGTCTCCATGCGCGGTTGGGGCTGTGGCGGGTAGGGTGTCCGCCCTCACAAGTTGCGACTCATTCGTAAGAACCAGATCCACCTTGCGCGGACTCTCTTTTACAGTAACGTTTCGAAACTGCTCGATACTCCCTGTTTTGGTATCGCACACAGTCAGATTGAAAAGATCCGCCACATCGATATCATACCCATCGTTCGTGTAACTCTCTGCCACATCCTCAGAGACGTCATCATCCACACGTGCCCGAAGGTAGTTCCCCCAGGCTCCCGGATATGCTGCCCCCAGTACGAGCCCGCCAGCATCCAGTGTGGCTATGGAATTTTCACCTACTGTTGGGCGGTACATGCGCACAATAACGGCTTGTGCGCCGCCATTTAAGTAGAAGTCACGTACAGCATAACTGAGTTTACTCTCCACCCACAGCCCTCCGAAGGTGCGCTCGAAGTCACCAAAGCTGTTGATGGTTATGGGTTCGTCCACTGGTCCCCGCAAAGCACGACCGATAAACGCTGTGATTGAGGTTGCGACACCCATAATGGTGCGCACGCCGCTTGGAATCTCTTCAATGTATACGCCGGGATATGTTGGGGTTGTTGGCATATTCTTATACCTCCTTATGATTCGGATTATGAAGTTACGTCACGTCCAACCAGGATCTGGATGTTGGCATCTGCTTCTGATGTTGCGTTGGAAAAGAACAGTTGCGTGGGTGCTGGCTCGAGCATGGCAGTAGCACCCTCTCCGGTCAGTACATGTGGTTCATCCAGTTCAAAGGATGTGCCTGTGTCGGAGTTGACCTTGTAAGCGAGCGCCTCCCCATACCAATCCGACGCGACGAGCAGGAATTTGACTTGACCTGCCGACTCGCCCGGCTGCAACTCGATCGGCTGATCTGACGCGCCACTGGGCACTGTGATATCGATCTTGTCATAAGCATCGACGGTGAGTGTCCTGTTTAATGCGATCTTCGGTCCATTCGGGATCTCGATGTTGATCTTCAAAACAATGTATTCAGACATGGTTCTCTCTCCTCCTGATGATGGTTGATGTGAAATCCGGACAGGCAATGGTGGAAGTTAAGCGCTCTAACGATCATACACACTTCTTGATAGCCCTTTTCAATGTAAACGTATATGTGGATGGTTGTGGCCGACATCGCAAATCCTCCAGTCTCAAATCAATACCCCGATCCTGCTATGATCTTCGAGGGTGTTGGTTTCAGATGCTGAAATCTTTGGCATTTTGACAACTTGGACATACGGTGTCCGTTTGATTGCTCCAGACATAATGTCACCTCCTTTTACTGTACCCTGCTTGCCAACTTTTATTCTCATCCCAAAATATCCTATGATGTGAGTTCATATCACAGAATTTGAGGGAATGTTATACACAAACTTAAAATAGACCACATGATCTTAAATCTTTCGGAGAGGTGGGCTTTGAGGCAAAATCCATATACCTGCAATATTCACTTCGACGAAACACATATAGTACCTGTCATCTTTCATAGGGGGAAACGAGATGGTTGCATATTATATGACTTTCGAATAAATTGAATTTTCCACCATCCAAAATACCAAAGAGTCGGAACTACCCGTCACAACATATTTTAAACAGAATTATGTTCCTAAATGCATTTAACTGCTGTAACGTTCCTTTGAAACTTAATGTTCGTGGTGGAAGATTATAACGATACGCCGCTTGTGCCATGACCGTTCGGATCAAATTATACGCCAGCAAATGCACCCGGATTTCCTTACAAACCATGTCAGGTGTTTTACACCTCAAAACATCCATCCGGAGAACTGTTTTGATGAATCTGAAATCCACTTCGATCAACCACCGTTTCGTGCAAAGTTTGCCGAGCTCCTTTCTTGTAACTTCTTTTGGGTTAAGGAGGGTCGTAGTAATGACCTTTTTATTGATTTTGATATCGCGTATTGTCGGGCGTGTCTGGCATTTGGAAGTACGTGGGCTCATTCATCCGGGTCCGGTCGTTGTTTTGGCTTTTCCCATATAACGATGTGGTCTTTTTTGGAGAATTTTTAATTTGTTCTGGTCGGTTGAAAACATGACGCCAACCCGGCAAATACAAATATGATTAGATGGGTGTA
>QMVM01000179.1 GCA_003661105.1 Methanosarcinales archaeon
ACGATCACCATACCTGTAACAGCGTCGGAGGGCCCGCATGAGGGTAAACTGCGTATCGATGCAGGGAAAGCGGGATTGCAAGATATCACAGTGACGGTGACGGTCGAGCACGCGGTCAAGTTCGAGATATCCTCTTATGACCCCAACTTCGGAAGGGTCGATCTGCTGAAGTCAGTCCCTCTGGAGGTCTCGCTCAGTGAGACGCTTGGATATAAAGATATCACCGCTGTCAAGATCCAGCGTGAGAGGAATACGGTAGCGGACGGGAAGGATGACTGGATGGCTGTCAGTCTGCCAGCCTCGATCATACAGAAAGGGAAAACGGTTCCACTCAAGTTCACGCTTCGGTTCCGGGGGGAGACGATCGTTGGGAGGACCTACACGTGGCAGTACTTCCTATCCCACAGCGCAGGGAACGAGACGATTACCTTGAAGGCAACCGCGATGCCGATCGATATCGAGGGGACGAAAAGTGCACTAAACACCATGAAGGCATCCGGAAATCCTGAGATCTCGAAGATCGCAGGCGATACGTTTAATATGCTCTCGTCGAGCGGTGCAGGCAGCGCAGAGTCATGGGCATCGGTTACGACCATCGCACAGTGTTCTGTCACGTTTCTCGATGCGATGGATCGCGCTGTCGAGGCTGTGGGTGGAGGCGATCAGGAGGGTGCACTGAACGACCTCCTCGTTGCAAGGATTGCTGTTGCGACGATGTACCGGAGTGCGAAGACACAAGCACAGACCAATATCTACACCGCCTCGAACAAATTCCTGAAAAGCACACTTGAGGGGGAGTCTGCATACTTTGAGAAGATGGCTTCGGATGCGGATGACGACCGCACAAGAATCACAGCATACAGGCACAGCGCAACCGCTTATGAACTGCTAAACGACCCCGGAAGAAGTGGAAAGGCGAGCAACATGGCAGAAGAGGCGATCTCATCGTACAACCAGCGAATCGAGAGCGCAAACGACCATTATGTGAACGCGGATGATGCGATCAGGCGTGCATCTGAGGATCTGTACCGGTGGGGTGATGCAAAGCTGCTGGTCAATCCATTCGTTTACGATTCGACCTCGTACCGGTACAAGTTTGCGGTAAACGAGACAGAGACCTCCGCAGAAGAGTATCTGGCAGCAGGTGAGTTTGAACTCTCTGAGGAGAGTGCGGTTCGTGCGGATGAACTCCAGAGCCAGTGGCTATTCCTGCTGGGTCAGTTCCTGATGCTGATGATCGGGTACGTCATTCTCTTTGTCTGCGCTGTACTCTGGTGCGTACTCGCATTCATGGCATTCACCGCGGATTCGAGGGAAGAGGAGTTCGGGGACGTGGTGCTGCTGTCGTGATGCTGTAATGGCGTAATGGCGTGGTACTATGATCATTGGAATCGATCCCGGACTTGCAAATACCGGCTTTGGCATAATCGACGACGCTGATGGCATCCGGTGTGTCAGGTACGGCGTGATCACGACACCCCCGGACGCACTGCCCCAGATCCGCGTCCGGACAATATTTCGTGAGATCAATGGGATTCTGAACACGCATAAGCCAGATGAACTTTCGATCGAGCGGCTCTTCTTTTCCAGAAATGTGTCATCTGCAATCGAGGTGAGTCATGCACGCGGGGTTGTCCTGCTTGCGGCAGCCGAATACGGAATCGATGTCTTCGAATATACGCCGAATCAGATCAAGCAGGCGGTGACCGGATCGGGGAGGGCTGATAAGAAGCAGATGCAGAAGATGGTTGGGGTGCTACTTGGAATCGATGAAAAGATGCCTGCCGATGCCGCTGATGCGCTCGCAGCCGCGATATGTCATGCACATATCAGGTAACGCGCGGTAAAACCGGTACATCCCGGAAATCTGTTTGTTCCTACACCTCATCCTTATTGCTATACATATATCTGATAACCCGCACCTTTTCCAGTGTAATCAAGCCGTCGCTTACGACTTCATCGAGAAACGGCAGCAGTTTGTTGAGATTTTCTTCCGTATCGACCAGTTCAACAACAACAGGCAAATCTTCGGAAAGACGCAGCAGCTTTGCCGTATGTACCCGGCTTGCTGCTCCAAAACCCATTATTCCCCTTGTAACGGTTGCTCCGGCAAGATGCAATCCTCTCGCCGTAAGTACGATCTGTTCATAGAGTGGTTTTCCCTTGTAGCGATCTGCCTCTCCAATGAAAATTCTAAGTAACAGTCCTTCTTCGGGCAATTCCATTGTATCACAACCTCCGGTCCATAGATATCATTAAATATTTCGAAGCGATGAAGCCGGATATAACTAACGCGATGCCTAAAACATTGGTGATCAAAACATTCGCCAATGCGAGTTTAATTTCACCATCGCGGAATAAGTTGAAAGTCTCCAGACCATAAGTTGAAAACGTTGTGAACGAGCCAAGGATTCCGATAAACGCAAACGTCCGGAAATCGGAAGAGATAGTAGTTTTTTCGGATAATCCCCAGAGCATGCCGATCGCAAAAGCACCGAGGAGATTTACGCATAATGTACCCCATGGAAAACCACTACCCATGTATTTGTAAGCTACACCGGATAGGGCGTATCGAAGTAGAGCACCGATGGCGCCCCCGATGGCGATGAATAAGAGCTTTGACATAGACTTTCTCTGTTTTCAGTCTTTTGGTAAGGTAAATTCCAGCACCTGCGCTTTTAATGATCTTTTTAACTGGTACATCTGATTTTTTACCATAAGGCGTAGCCGCAGCGGATATACTTTGTTATGCGAAGTAATGCCAATCGAATTTACCGGAGCAAATATGAGGTCAAATGTTCCTGCTATGAAATTAAGTCTTCTTATTCATACAACATCTCTTATACTTCTTGCCACTGCCACACGGACAAGATCATTTCTCCCTGTTTCCATTTTGACTTTCGTGTCTGATTTTATTGATGTTTCATCTCTATATTCTTTTTCGATCAAATCCTTGAACATGCGATAATGTCTTTTTATTCTTTCAATGTAATGCTCATCTTTCAGAACATACTTTTCGACTATATCCCGCAGCACAGGAGCAAGTTTTGATTGAGGGCTGGCTGAATTTAATATGGGTCCTTTTAATTCCCCTATGATTTGTGGGTCGTTATCACCAAACCAATCTGCACAAAACTTGGAATCTTCCCAGCCATACGCGATCACAGCCACGAGTTCGTTTCTTCCTTCTGAATATACATTGAAGAAGACCCTCCGACAATCACAATCCACCTCGTTACAATAGGATTCAAGCAAATCATAGTTCCCAGGGGGTAGTTCAGGATTGTTAATTGCGGTTATTACTCTGGTTTCCTTTTCTGCGATTTCCGGGAATTTTTCATGAAAAGATGTGTATGCCATAATAATTCACAAAATTGAAATATAGTGGTCTATTATTTCGTATAACGTTGTATACCCAAACGTACTTTGCATACCCTTCCGACCTAACATTATATCCGAACAAGGTTCGTGTACACACATACGCCCACCTGGTTGAACTTCTGCGACCTCGACCATCTTATTCTCCTTTTATCTGTAAGCCATCCAGTAAACCTTTAATCCTGCCTATACTCATGTTCACACCTATAGGTATATATCTCTGTCGTCTTCGAACTTTTATGGTTCCTGGTATCTCGCGTGGAAGTGTTTCAAAATCCCGGAGACTTTTTGATACTTTCGAAATAAGATTTTGGAAAACTACAGAGGAACATATATAGGGCAAAAGAGAAAAATAACAACTCGCTGTGATCCTTTGTGCTCTTTGTGGTTTAGTCGGACGTACCATGACCGAATCCTCCGGAAAAGTGAAAAAGTGCGCGCATACGCGAATTACCAGAGAGCCTAAAATATCCGACACCTGTGTTGTACTGCGGATCAGTTATGTTGATGATTTTGTTGGCACCCTCATTCATCGAGAATGTCTATTAGCTCGGCTTTTCTTTTTTCGAGAGATGCCGCTTGAGTTTTTAACTTCCTCAATTCTTTGTTGGTCTGCGCCAACTCATTCCTGATTTTTTTTCTTCGTGAGGTAGTCGTTGCCGTATTTTTCATCTACGAATGCCTCAACCTCACTTCGGATCAGCCTCAGATACGGGTTCCCAAACACATTATTGGTGCGGTACTGCAGCCTACCGTCCCGGATGGCATCAATAATCTCCTCTTGCGTAATCCCAAATTCTTTCCGAGCGGACTTATCGCTGAGAGTACCCCCTTTCTTATGCCACGCAGAATTTGTCTCACTGGAATACATCAGAGTCCGCCTCCTGCCAAACACAACCGAACCATGACCATATTTCACCTTCGATTTTCATTTCTTTACCAAGATGTTCTGGGATTTCGGAAGCCATGATGTGCCGCCACTTTCCAACCCCCATCATCGGTTCCAGCTGCCGATGAACGCAAAGCCTGATCCTAACTCCAGCAGAAAGTCCTGGAGCCGGGAGATTAATGCGCTTTCCAGTTCGCTTTCAACCAGTCTGGGCGACTCCGGCAGGTCCAGGAATTCCAGCACATACGGATCCTTGATAACATCTACCGGCTGCTTTGCGGCTTCTCCCTGATTCGCAAGCTCCATCATGCCTGCCTTGTCCGGCTTTTCAGCAGGCGCTCAATAGTAGAATGGGTGAATCTGGCGCTCAAGTTGACGCACAGTCCAGCCATTGCGTGCCGCTTCGAGTTCATAGAAAGAGCGGGAGTGCTCGTTTTCGACCCTCATGAGTGTTCGATAGTGAGACCAACTCAAATCGGGGTGAAATCCCGTGCGAGGTTCGCCACCCGCCGGATAGTGTTTCTCTTGCTGTTCAAATTCACCACCCACCGGGTAGCCTTTTGTTTCCAGCAGTTGGTCGCCCATCT
>QMVM01000180.1 GCA_003661105.1 Methanosarcinales archaeon
ATGTGAACTACCTGTCTATCCATGCCTGGTTTGATATGCTCAAGGAGTTTCATCGTCTCGATAGTGGTTTTATAGTTTCCAGGCTTTCCAAGAAGATTGCAGTGAAGGTGTATCGAATGTGGAAGGTGCAGCATCTCGTTTGCTTTTGCAAGACCTGTTATTATTTCAGCAGGCGTAACATCAAAGTTTGGCACTGTATCATGTAAGCCAGAAACGTTTTTGCCAAAACCCCATGCTTCGCCACCACCTGGGTTGACGATTTTCACACCATACCCGCGGCTTGCAGAGAGACCCCATGCGATGTATGCTGCAAGTTTTTCGATATCATTCTCGCGCACAGCTTCCATTACCTGCCAGTTGCTGCCAAAAAGAACCAGCCCGCCTTTATCAATGATTGGGATATCTCCAAACTCTTCGTGAGTGTGGCGAGCATGCAGGATTGGTATGGCTGCTTCAAAAACTGTAGTGTACCCGAGTTTTGCATATCTATAGCCCATGGCAAAGGTATTTGGCACGGTGTAACCACTGCACGGTCGGGTAATCCTATTGCGCTTCTCGATACCGGATCTGCCGTCATCCGGACGCATGATCCTCCCGGAATTAACCTTACTACCTGCAATATGAGAGTGTGCGTCCACACCCCCGGGCATAACAATCATTGAAGAAGCATCGATAACCTTTGCATCTGGTGATATAGATACGTCATCTACAATTTTTCCATTTTTTATAGCAATATCCATTATATCGCCGTTTATACTATTTATAGGGTCAAACACCTGACCATTCTTAATCAGTAATTCACTCAACAGACATCACCCTCTCGACTAACTTTTTTTATTATTTTATCAAGAATTTCTTCATCATCCGGATAATCAGAATCCACCAGTTTCCTCAGCCGCAAGGAGAGTCCATCCATCCGATAAGCCGTTCCTTCTGTTTCAACTCCAACGATTGCAGTCGGGATCACCACATCAGCAATCTCAGTCGTTGCATTAGCATAAGGATCGATCTGGATGAGTGGATGCTTTGCAAGATTACGCACCGACGCGTTAGGGAAATGAGCAGCAGGGTCTGATGCTACAATGAGTGAAGCATCCACTTCATCCCGCATCAGCAGGTCATTCGCTGACATCTCGCCAGGATTATAGTATGGCGCTCCCCGTGATAGATCAACCGCTGGAAAACCGGTCTGCCATGAGCATACCTGGCCAAAACCTGTAACATTATAGTGCCCACGTAAGGGGGTTATAACAAACTTGGTGCGTGTGTTAAGATCGTTGGTCAGGGAAAGCGCGCAGTCAATATTTTTATACCTGCCTTTGCTCTGGGTTAAACCCATACCAAAAAAGAACGCTCCAAACCTGCATGAACGCATCATATCAGAAAGATGCACCAATTCTTCTTTTGAGACACCGCCAACCACGTCTGGCACAAGATCGCCTTTGCCGTTTACAATCGCTCGAAGGGCAGAGAGCACCACATAATCACTGCCCTGCTCTATCTGTAAAAACTCATCAGAGATGGCAGCGGTCTCAGTCATTCGAACATCCACGGTAATAAACTTGCGATTCTGACGACCACGATCAAGGAAAAAACCACGCAGGTACCCTGAGTACCTGCTCATGTGTCGTGGGTGTGCATGAATCGGGTTGCATCCCCAGAAGATGATTAAATCAGCACGGTTTTTAATCTGACCAAGACTGGCGGTCGGCAGACCTTTTTCCTGCACTCCGAGCGTGGTCGGTCCGTGACAGATCGATGCAGTGCTGTCGACAACTGCACCAAGAATTTCGCCAAGCAGAATTCCTTTGCTCTGGGCCTCACATGACGTGGAAGCCCAGCCGTACAGGAGTGGACGCTTTGCATGAAGAAGAATCTGTGAAGCTTTATCAATTGCCGAATCACTGGATACTTCCTCCAATTTTCCAGCTTCGTTTCTAATCATTGGTGAGTTAATCCTCTCGTGTCCAAGTATTTTACCTGCACCGAGCCTGCATGCTCGCCTCACATCTACTATTTTGTTATCCTCGACTTTTACCGTCAGGTCATCACAGAGCGAGCCGCAGAATGAGCAGATTGCATCAGTAATCTCCATACGTATCACCCCTGTACAAACTCATAAGCGCTTTCAAATCAAGCGGTTTTTCATCAGCAGGCTCAATGCTACCCAATACACCTTTAAATCCTGGCATGCCGCAGCCGTGTGTATCAGGGTTCACTACCGCATTAGCCCATGGCCCCATCGGGATGAATGCAACACCTCTCCTGTTTCCATCACAGAGTGCAATAGAGACCACCACACTGCCAAACTCTGTCGAGACTTTTACGTGGCTTCCTTCTGAAAGACCAAGTGTTTTCAGGTCTTCAGCACCTATCTCGCAGCGGGCGCAGGCATTAAAATAGTCAGAAGATAATTTGTTATCAATATTAGCACCCTGGTCAATTGTTCTACCAGTAATTATATTTACATCACACTTCATAGTAACACCTTAATATACACATCATATACAACCATGAAACCTCCCTACATAAAAACCCGTCTTTTTTGTTCTGGTAGATGCTCTGAGAACTTCAACAGCATCTGTCATCTGTTCGGCAGTGGTCTTACAGGACACTCCAATGTTGAACTTTATTCTTCGCTTTTTCATTTCGCTGATTGGTTTTTATGATTGATATAACCTCTTTTCCAATCATCGAGCTTGCGCCACGATGAATTGCAGTTGCATCATGTATCTACTGCACTGCTGTCACAAGTACACCAATCAGAAGTATGACCTTCAGCCACTTGAAAAATCCTGAACGGTCAGAGTATATGAACAACTTGATGATCTGATAAGACGTGGAGAGAATCACCACAATAGGAGTATCAGAGTTACAACCAAAAAGGATATATAGAGTTACATACAAAAACTACATTAACCTAATATTTAAGGAGGTACAAAACCATGGGAATCATAGATAAAATAAAGGGAAACCCCTTTGAGAAACTGAAGAAGGATGATCTGACCGCAGAAAGGATCAGGCTGGAACGAGAAGAGAAACTGAAGATCGGTGAAGTCGAGCGTTTGAGCAAGCAGAAGAAAGAACTCTTTGACAGAGGGTTTGAGGCGAGCGAGGGTGAGCGGAGGTCGCTTGCAAGACAGATAAAGCAGCTTGACCAGAAGGTAAAACTTGGAAACATCTACCTGAAGAAGTTAAGCGACCAGATCATGGTGGTGGATAACATGATTTTCATCCACGAGAACAAGCAGATGCTTGAGGGTGCTGGTCTGATGTCGAAACTTGCGAAGATGCCGAAGAGCAAACTGGACGAGTTTCTTGCAGAGGTCAACATCAAGGATCAGGTAATGGAGGGAAGCGTCCATGGGATTCTCACGACGATGGAAGCTGAACACAGACTTACAGGCGAGATCGAGGAGGATGCCGAGACCAGTAAATTGATGGATATCTGGGAGACCTCTGATATCACCGAATCCGATGAGATATACAGGAAACTGGATCAGGAGAAGGGAGAAAAAGAGCAACTTGATGAACTGGAACTATAGATGGAGCTGAAGGACGAAGTTCGGAGTTCGTTCAAGCGATCTCACAATCTGGCACGGAAATACTATGATTGCGGCGATCTCTCGAAAGCCAGAATGGAATACCTGAAATGTGCCAGGTTTGCAGAACACCTATCCGAACTCACACCGTCCAAAAGAAAAGAGTTTCACGAGAGGGCGGAAAAATTCAGGGAGATCGCAGAGGGCTTAAAAGCTGGTGATATCAAGGTCTATACAAATGGGATCGTGCCGAAAGAAGAGCGGAAGAGTTCAGAACCAAGAACAGCAGAAGACCCCAGAGGCAGGAAAGATCGGGCAAAGGAACTCATCCTTGTAGAGAAGCCCTCGCTGAGATTTAAGGATATCGCGGGTCTCGATTCAGTGAAAGAGAGAATCAAAGAGGCGATCGTCTATCCTTTCAGGTATCCGGATGAGTACCGATACTTCGGCGTCAGGGGCGGCGGCGGAATCCTCCTTTACGGTCCTCCCGGATGCGGCAAGACGATGCTTGCAGCAGCAGCGGCAGGTGAGTGCAATGCTGTCTTCATCAACATCAAGATCAGCGACATCAAGGACAAGTATGTCGGAGAGAGCGAGAAGAAGATTAAGGATGTCTTCAACCTTGCCAGAGGGTATGAGCGGGCGATCATCTTCTTTGACGAGATCGATGCCCTTGCCGGGGAGCGATCAGGGTCGCAGGAGGGGCATGAGCGCAGTCTGGTAAACGAACTCCTCTCTCAGATGGACGGGCTCGAGGCGAAGGGCACCGAGAAGCGCTACCTCGTGCTTGCAGCCACGAACCGCCCGTGGGATGTGGATATTGCGCTCCGGCGGGCTGGGAGGTTTGATACGACTGTCTTTATCCCGCATCCCGATCGCACGGCACGGAGGAAGATATTTGAGATCGGGCTTGCAGATAAGCCGTGCCGGGTGAATGTGGCAGAGCTTGCAGCGATGACTGACGGCTATGCCAGCGCGGAGATCATCGATATCTGCGAGAAGGCGGCAAAGATTCCACTTCGGGAGCGGATCAAGGAGGGAAAGCCGAGGCGGGAGATTGTGCTTGCGGATTTCGAGCGGGTGATTGCGGAGCGGAAGACGGTGCTTTTGGGGTGGTATCCGAAGGCGGTCAGGGAGCTAACTGGAACGGAGGAGGCAGAGATGTTTCAGGAGTTGATTGAGGCGGGGGAGGGGTACGTTTCGAGAGGGTGATGCTGAGAATGGAACTGAGTTTGGAAGTCAAGGGATATTTAGCCGATATAATTTCAAGAGAGAGCATGGGGCGAATAGAGAATATCGGCATGATGGCGG
>QMVM01000181.1 GCA_003661105.1 Methanosarcinales archaeon
TATGGAGTCGGTCCTTGCTGCGATGTATGTCAGAAGTGAGAATGCGTCCCTGTTGTTGTAATGATCGGTTATCCATGCGTAGGATAAACCGTTCGCCTCTGATAGTTTCACAATCTCTGAGAGTTTTTCTGCTGGTTCGTTTGCCAGAAATTCGATTCCAAAGGTTACCATGATGCTTAACACCCCTTCAAGCCAGCAGATACGGGTGTTTCTCGCTGTGTTTGATTCCGAAGTCATTTACAGAATCGGCAGTGAGAATGTCAGCCATCGCAACGACAGGAGCGGCATACTTCGCACTCTCGATCGGCCCTATAAAGAGTGAGTTCGCGCCCATCACGATGCCGACCGCATTTGCTGATATATCGCAGATCCTTCTGATCTCCGGGTCACGTTTCTTGAGATACGCCCATGATGACGGGACATTGTGGGCTCCAACACCAGTTGGAAGACCGTACAAGGACTTTACTGCATAAAGCAACCTGAATGATGATCCTGCACCCTGTCCGAACGGCTGCACTCCGGGATCGTACAGGATCTTCTCAAAGCCACACCCCTTTGCAATCTCGAGGAGTCCTTTATCAACAAACCCGCCGCCGTCTTCGAGCATATCGATTCGCGCCTTAACTGACGGGTCCTGCATGTTGAAGCCGAGGATGACAACGCCCTCGATCTGTGATTCAGAGAGCGCATCGATCTCTGGCTTCTCGATCATCATGTTTATGGCGTTATACATCGTCCGGCTGCCGAACTGCTCGCTTGCATGGAAAAGTCCTGCAAGCCTCGCCTCAATATCCGCCGAATCAACGATGAGCGGTGCATCTGTACGGTCAGCCACAAAGTCGAGCCCTTTGATCATGAGATCAGGGGTCACGCCAACCACCTGGAAGAGATACGGGGTGTTTGTGGCATCACAGGCTTCCTCAACCTCTACAATCAGCGATTCCGCTTTCTCTTCGTCGAATGTACCGGCGCCGGCATCAACGATCTTCTGTCCGTCATAGAAGATCGTGGGAATGATCACTGTCGGGTTCTCGCCGATCTGCCCGCCGATCGTAACATTTCCGATCTCGATTATCTGCTGCTTCCGTGCGAATTTGAACATACTACCACCCCAAAATACTCGCCATTATCAGTGCAGCGACAGCGCCCAGGGTAACCCCGATACAGCGTCCGATCATTGTTCCCCTGCTCTGAATGATCTCTGCGCCAGCAAACTCAATATTCTCCTCAGCCCGGTCCAGCCGCTTCATCATCTTCTCGTAATCCATAACAAACCCTCCTCAGAATCCTCCCGCACCAACAAGCATCAGCAACAACGCACAGAGAAACCCGAGCACGAGATATGTCCTCGCCCCGTAGATCCCTGAGTACGTGCGCTGATCCCTGCCGATCAGGAGCGCACGCCGTTTTATGCTCTCTGTCATCCGCTCAATCTCCCGTGTATTCGGGGCATGAAGTTCAGGGATCATCTCTTTTTCTTTTTCGTCGCTCATAAAAACCTCCTGATTGCAAAGATTAACAATGTGACAACAAAACCAGACGTCAACCCCTGCCAGATTCCGGATACCACACCTGACATAAATTTATTCAGTTTACCAAGATCCTTCACTTCCTGCTCAAGACTACGCAGTCTCGACTCTATCGAGACCGTTTCCGGTGTCAGGATCACATCACTCCCCCCCTCCGCTTGTGCTGCCTTTCCAAGGATAACGATCATCGGTTCTGCAGGAAACGGGTCCTTCGGAGCACAGGCATCGATCGCCTGCTTAATCTGCCCCATATCCTCGACATTCACGAGATCAACGATCTCAACCTGCTCCCTGAACCGATCAACCTCCTTTGAGCTCAGATTCGAGATGAACGGGATTGCGCCGGATGCGCCGACGATCCGGTTCTTCTCATCGATTCCTGCCTTGTGTATTGCAAGGAATGCATCACCAGCAAGATGCCCGTGAACCTCGGCTCCGCAGATGATGAGATACCTGATACAGGGGTTTGAGATGATGTTTGCAATCACCTTCTCAATCCCGATATTCTCGGTCTTCATGGTGCCAGAGATTGCGATCTTGTCGGTTACCCCGGTTACATCGATGCTGCTTCCAAGCGTTACCAGCACTATCTGGTTCTTCTCATCGCCAAGCGTGAACTCACCTGATACAGCGGGCCAACCCATCTCACAGACCTCCTGCAAGAATCAACAGAATAGCAACCGCAGCAAGCCCGAGAATGAAACCGATGACGGCGTTGGAAACCCTCCCGAGGTTCAGGTAGATCCCCTCGCGATTCGGATACGATGGATACGGTACCGTGGCTGGGTTCAGCGAATCCACGAGATCGATTGCGGCGCGTTCGATCTCTTCGACCCCTTCTGCTAGTTCCGCAATATTCGCAATCGGCTGCACGGGGTTCATCTCGGCTGCGATGCCGCTTGCAGGGTCGATTGCAACGTTTACGTCCGGGTCTACTATCACATACATGATTCAATGCTCCGCAGGTAAATATCCGGTCCACCTTATCTCATAGATATCGGATTTAACCAGTCTGTACCACGCAACGACCGCGATTACGAGTCCACACGCACTCACCACAACGATTGCCACATCATCCGAAACCGGCATCTCTGATCCGCTGGCAAGCATCGCAACGATTCCGATCACAAGCGTTGTCATACATGCCTCGACAAGAGCGAGCATCAATGTGCGCTTCTGGTTCTCGCCGGCACCGGTACTGGCGTTGTACGGATGCAGAACCGCAAGTGTAATTACTATGTAAATAAATGGATATAAACAATAGTTGTTTCCGAGGATCAGGAGAAATCCTGCTGTGATCAGGGCAGTGGATGCCGCGATGACCGCACTATTCAGCTCAATTCTAGGAATCCTCATACGGATCACCTTGTCTGCAAGCACCCCTGTGGCAAGACCGATCACAAGCGAGATTGTGACAACCGCTGCCACATACAGAAGCGGCGTTGATCCGCAAGAGAATGGCAGCGATGCTACGAATGCGGATGTTGCGCCAACAGCAGTCCCCCAGTAACCGATGGATGCGTTTCCGGTGCCAAGCCCGTACTTTGCCATGCCACGAACAGAGTTTGCAGCGGATAAGAACGGAAGCCAGAGAAATACGATTCCAACAGAGATCCCGTACCTGATCAGGAAGATTCCCGCTATGCCGCTTAATAGCGCCGCCCCGAAGAGTGTATGGATATGTATCTCTTTCAAATCACCACCCCGGAGACCGCAAGCCAGGAGACCGCATAGATTACACACGCCACAAGCGAGGATGAGACAAGACAGCTGATAAACGTCCTGTGTATACTCCTGATCTTCATGTCAAACATCCCCTCTGTCTTTCCAACAAGAACATAAGCCGGAAGTACGCTGTTTATCAGGAACACACCAGCAGCAACGATTCCTGCAAGTGTTACCGCATTTTCAGTGGAAAGTGCTGGCAGAGTTATTGAATACACCGCATAAAAGACGAGAGCGCCGCCAGTGCCGCCCATGAGCGCGCCGAAACCGCCGCTCACAGCAGTCTGGAAGGGCATGCCGTGACCATCGGTTCCAGGAGATGCGTAGCCCTCCTGCTCAAACCCCGTAATGATGTCCTTTGTGCCGCTGAACGTGGATTTCCCTGATGCAGTCTGACCTGATACCGGTGGAGCACCTATGCCGAATACAAGCATGATGTTCCCACAGAGAATCGTTATCAGAAGCATCAGGGCAGATCCTACCGCGCCGGATACGATGACCAGCGCAAGCCCGGAATCGATGCTGTATGCCGCGGCATAGATGCCAGTAAGACCGGCGCCCGCTGAGAGCATGCTCGGTCCTGTTGCGATACCTGTTGCGGCAGCCATTGCGCCTGTTGCGCTCGCCGGGATGAAGTGGACGCAAACTCCGACGAGAACGCCGCCTGCAATTATCATGATTGTGGCTATTAACGGGTCTACCATATTTCAGTCCTCAGTATATCGTCCGTATCTCTTCCGGGTATATACCTCAAGCAAGTATATGAATATTAGAATAATCAGAACAAGCACCGACACAACGATAACACTAGTCCAAACACCGGCAAATATGAACAACCTGCTCCATGCATCAAGAAAGATGAGTATACCAAAAGCAAGACCTGTGACCAGCCCCCCAAACCGCATCGTGAAGTACGGCGTGTCCACAGAGTTGCGGTAGCCGTATTCCCCCTTCACATCGATATCGCCCTGAACAGAGATCGGGATGCCCGAACCGAATATGTAATGCTGGTAGAGCCGCTCTGCGCCGTAATATATGTCGCCTGTGGATGATCCGATTGTTCCGATCGTTATCCCGAAGAAGAACGCAAGGAGCGGGACTGAAAATGGATTTCCAAGCAGACTATGCGCGGCAAAGGCTAAAAGGGTCAGCATAAGTGCTGTCAAGAATCCAAATGCAGCATCAAGGGGTAGTGGTGTGAGCAAGGAATCCCAGTACAGCGTCTGCTCAAAGTTCTTCATGCTCGCAATCCTTGAAATGTGAGATAATACCCCATAAGCGCATAGTAGCAGTGTGGAAGCTGCGGCTCCGATGATCGATGCAACCAGCACAGCGAATGCATCTCCTCCGAAATGCGCTGTTAAGAGATATGCGATCGTTGCAGCGGTTGTTGCCCAGAGCGCGTTTGCCGGAGGCTCACCAGAGATTGCTTTATTGAAATAACGATGCCGATTTCCGATCTGCGGTGCAAGCTGCACCTGCGAGTTCGGATTGCTCGCAGAACCCGCGTTTGATTCACTGTCCTCGAAGATCCCTGCAAGGAATGCGAGGAAACTTGCAAGTGCTGTGCCAAGCAGGAGTGAGATGGCCGCCA
>QMVM01000182.1 GCA_003661105.1 Methanosarcinales archaeon
GTTGCGATATCAGGCGATTACGCGGTCGTGGGTGCTCCTTATGGTGCTGACACTGTCACGAATTCAGGCATATATGTGTAGTGCCGCTCAAGTGATAAACAGTTAATTCGAGCTTTTGTCGCAACGCATCAGAAAACCAGATACCAAAATAATTTTCACACTTCCAACTTAACCTTTATCGCATCTACATCCATTCTTAAGACTTCGTATTTATCCATCAGCTCTGTGGTTTTACTGTGTATCTCCCTTAAAGATGGCAGTGCATCCCTTATTTTGCTAGTATCCTCCCGCACATCCTCCAGAATTTCTATCGTCCGGTCCTGCTTATCAAGCATTTGGTCCTGCTTCCCAAGCATCTTATTTCTGATTTCCAGAGACCGATACATAAGCGCACCTGCTGCGTCCATCCGCTCTCCGAGTTCGTCGTGCCAATCGCCTCGCCTTATCTCGAAGTACTCGAATTCCCCGGTTGCTGCTCCGAACTCAACATCTAACTCTTCTACAAAGATCGGTGCTATCGGGTGATCTGTTATCCTGACATGAGCCACAAACGCGTTGAGAATCTCTTCTTCGCCCTCTGCAACAATTCTGACATCATAAGGTTTCAGATTCTCAACAAAACCGGTCAATTTCAATTTACGCCCGATCTTTTCCACTGTGTCCCTGTACCCCCCTCTGCACATCGCCTTTTGCAATAATTACTACTTGTTTCATTTTACTAACTTCTCCTTTTTCTTAAATTGGTATAAACGTACCCTCGAAGTACCACCAACCCAACGGAAAAAGTACGACCATCGCTGTTTCCGGCACAGGCGCCACAAAACCCCTCGAAGGCGGAGAGTTCGCACAGTCTTTGTCTTGTCAGCGACGAGGTTGCAAGGCGTGTGGGCGACCGGCATGTCGGGGGGATCTGCCATAAGTGTGGATGACCGGAAGGTTGCGGCGATAACCGCTGCTGTGTAGATATAATATAGGTAGTGCCGCTCAAATAGCGGATGGTACGATCTAGAACGGTTCGGAAGAGCATGACCAGTACATCAAGGTAACTACCAAACAAACCAACAAACGGGAGGAAATAACAGATGAAAAGAAGAATACTTGTATCAGCAGTCCTTTCATTGCTGCTGCTTGCAGCTTTGGCTGCTAATGTGCATGCCGCCGAGATGAAACTTACTGCAAGCGATGGTGCAACAGGCGACTGGTTCGGCGACAGAGTTGCAATCTCAGGCGACTATGCGGTCGTGGGTGCTTGTTGGGATGATGATGCTGGCTCGGATTCGGGCTCAGCCTACATCTTCAAGCGCAACGGAACCGCATGGACAGAGCAGGCTAAGATTACTACAAGTGATGGCGCGGCAGGCGACTTGTTCGGCGACAGCGTTGCAATATCAGGCGATTACGTGGTCACGGGCGCTAATGGGGATGATGCCACTGGCTCGGATTCAGGCTCAGCCTACATCTGCGACATTCCGATCGGGATATTCTCCTGTGATTCGGATGGTAATCCAATGGATCAGTTTGCTCCGGGCGAGACCGTCTATGTCACAGGAACTAATCTTATCGAAAGCACCGGTTACAAACTATGGATTCAGGATGGGGCGGTATGTGAAGGGGACGCACTTGATACGGGCGAAGACCCCTCAAACGCGCAGGAGTCGGTTAATACCGATGGCAGTGGAACGCTTCCGGTTACCGCGATCTGGACAATCGACCCGGGTGCTGCCGTTACCTACACCAGATACAACATCGTTACAGATAATCAGGCAGGAGTGGTGGGCACATACAACGCGTCAAGTGACCTGCTGGATTCTGCAAGCACGGCCGGATTTGTTGCACCGGTTCCGGGCACCACAACACCAGCGGAAGTCCCGGCGATGACACCGCTCGGGTTCGTGCTGGCCATGTTCGGGATTGTTGTGTTCGCAACGAGGCGTGTGAATAAGCGGTAAGCGAAGGGGTTTTTATTCCCCCCCTCCTTTCTTTTTCGGATGAGACGAACTCAGTAACAAACCACGATTATATTTAAATTTATCTATCATAAATTTACAACTATATTTGAGATGACGGGCTGTATGCGAAACATCGATAAAACATAAACGGTGATCACCAGAACCCGGCAGGCGGGCACGCCGGCCTGTACTATTAGGTGAATTCTGCATAGCCGCGAAAACAGACAGGTCAGGGTATATATGATCTCTGGCAGGTGGTGGCAAAGTGATCATCGATTATCACCATAGACATATCACTCAAAAAAGTTTTTGAAAGAAGGTGATCCACTCATCAATAAGCGTTCATGACCCTTCAGGTCACCCATGAGTGTGAAAATATGCTTCGGTTCCCGCTAAACCCTTATCTTTTTATTACAAGGCGTAGATGGGGGATGAGTCGAACAATAGAGGTTGATATCTTTATGGTGGTTATAACCCCGCGGAGCGAACTGACCCAGCAGCCAATGTACTCCTAAATGCCGCCTTTCTCGGGAAGAGCACGCATAAGCAAACTACGTATCCTTTCCAGATTGATTGATAAACGGTATTATCTAAAAATCTACGACTTGCGGTTACAAATTTGTATAAATACTGTTAAAAATTATGTGATAAATGTTAATTTAAATCTTAAGAGTGTGAGAAAATGCTACTAAATCGATGACGGGCAATCTTTAGGAATTAAAGCAGGTCATGACACGAGATTTAGGTAAATTGAAGCCCGCGTACATGTTACCCTCTGATTTGGAGGGGACACCAAACTACTGTGTTTGATTTGCACTGCTACCCGTCAAATACAAGAATATGGGAGGTCCCGTCACAGGATATAGAGGTTTATTGTAAGTGGTTGTGGCGACTTATTTTCGTAGCAAAGTTTATCATACTGGCTAATCATCACTAAATAAGAAGTCAAGTTAATCATGAACTCCGAACAAAAGATCTTGGAAATGCTAAAAGAAAAACCTGATGACTTTGTTTCAGGTGAAGCCATATCAGGGGATTTAAACATCTCGCGGACGATGGTCTGGAAGCATGTTACTGCACTGCGGGACCGTGGGTACACAATCGAATCGGTCACAGGCAAGGGTTACCTACTCAAAGACATTCCCGACCTGCTCCTGCCTGCTGAAATCGAAAAAGGGCTCAAAACTAAGTTTGTTGGCAGGCAGATACACCATTTCGATACACTTGCCTCCACCAATCTGAGAGCCAGAAAGATCGCCGCAGATAGTCCAAACGGAACCGTCGTTATTGCAGAGGAACAGTTCGAAGGCAAGGGCAGGACTGGTGGGGCATGGGCATCTCCGCCCGGCGGGATATATCTCTCGATTATCCTAAAGCCGGAAATCCCGCCTGACCACATTCACAGGCTGACGCTTGTTACCGGAGTTGCGGCTGTCGAAGTCTTAAATGAACTGGGGCTTGACGCAAGAATAAAGTGGCCCAACGACATACTCATAAACGAGAAGAAGGTCTGTGGCATATTAACCGAGATCGATGCAGAGGCAGATGCCATGAACTACGTGATCATCGGGATCGGGATCAATGCCAATACCGGGCTCGATCTGCTCCCGCCGATCACAATGCTACAGGCAACGTCGCTTAGAGAAGAGATGGGCTCGGTTGTGGATAGGATAGCGATCACGCAGAGGTTTCTGGAGCGCTTCGAGCAGTATTATGTAACATTCCTGACGGATGGTTCTCCTTCGGTCCTCAAGCAATGGAGGGCGTATTCATCCACGATCGGGCGGAGGGTGAAGATCGTAACAAGGTTCAGGACGATTCTGGGTGAAGCGGTCGGCGTTGACCACGACGGGGCATTGATCGTGGAACTGGACGACGGCACAGTCGAGAAGGAGATCGCTGGTACGTGCTTCCATCTGTGAGTGGTGGTGGCCCGTTGGCTCTTTGGCAATTCCCATGATATATACCCCCATGCTAAATCAAGTAAATAAGGAGTGCCAGACATTTCCACGACCATAGTCCTACTTTGTTACATTACAGACAAACCAACAGCGGTCGGTGGCATTACCTTAAACCGTTTGGAACACAAAACCAACATCGAGCGTCTGAATGGGTGGTTAATCTGACAAAGTAGTAATGGTATTGTAGCAACAATGCTTGGGGAAATCACTGACAAAAAATAAAGGTCGTAATCATGGACATGGCGGGTGGCTCAAATGCGAAAATTCTTCGGGGAATGTTTGGTTATGGATGTAATGCGCAGTTAGAGAAAGGGAATATCTTTAATATAACAAAGTCAAGTTGAGTGTATATCGTCGTGTGCCATACATCATAAGAGAAATTGCATCTGCAATGTTTCATCCGGGGTCATCAAATGAACAGAACAACAAAAGAATTGCCCCTTCGATATGTAGAAAGGGAGTTGCAACTGATCAGCATCGATTCTCTGGTAATGTTCGATCAGGAAGGGATCATTCTGGATGTTAATGATGCCATGTCTCGGGTTACCGGTAGATCCATAGATGAGTTGATAGGAACACCGTTTATCGACTATTTCACAGATCCTGAAAGGGCGTACAAAGGTGCGATGCTGACCTTTGATACCGGAGAGGTTCGGGATTACGAACTGGTCATGAAATCCAGGGACGGAACCGAGACCGTCGTTTCATATAACGCTTCGGTCTACAAGGATCAGAAAGGAGACGTGATTGGTGCCTTTGCCGCTGCTCGTGACATCACAGAGCGAAAAAATGCGGAAATTGCGCTACGCGAAAGCAAAGCAGAACTCGACCTGATCTTTCAGATCGCTGCTGATGGGATGTGCGTAATAGATGCTGATTTTAACATCATGCGGGTGAATAAAACATTTATCCGAATGGTGGA
>QMVM01000183.1 GCA_003661105.1 Methanosarcinales archaeon
AGTATACTTGTTCTATTTCTTCTTCTACTGGAGATTCAATAAATTCTTTCCATTTAACTCCCATACCATTTAAAAATCTTTTTAGTGGTACTGATTCCTGGTATGAGTCTCCTTGATAGAAAACTAACTTCTTATCATAAACCATACCATTATCATTCCAAGCTTTCTTAAAACGTCGATGTACAGTACTCATACCATTCCATTTCATTCTACTAGGTAAGATACTGTCACGGTAAATAAAAGCCATATTGTCTCCTTATCTACGCAGTCGGCGTTGTATGGTAGGTATCTAATAGTCTATCAACTGCGTCTCTCCATCTTTGAACATCTGCGTCTGCTGGTGCAACTTCTGCTGATAACATCTGACCAATCATTGAAGCGGATGAATTTGCTGCATGATTAACTTTACTATCTTCAAATGCTATCCTAGTTCTTTCTGCATTAGCTGTTTGCTGTGCAGTATAACCAGCTAGTTCACCATCTTCATTATGTGTATTACCAGTTAACCCTTTAAATACAGCATCATCTGGATCAATACCTAATTGTACTACCCCTGACTTTCTGTATGTATCAGAAAAGATACGTTGTGAATCAGCTTGTACTTGTTTAGTTTGGAAGTATTTAAGTCCTTCATCTTCCATAGCAATAGGTTTACAAGGCTCATCTGCATCATAAGTTTTAACTCTACCATTTTCACGTAGTGATGCTGCCATAGTTGCTTCAATAGTTACACACTTAAGTTCATCTTCTTTTTGTAATAAACAAATCTCTTCTTTGATTTTCTCATAGCCAGCTAGTGCATTTTCTGTATTGGCTTTAACTAGTGCTAGTTGATATGGACCATCTCGCTCTTCTTTAGACCATGATAAAGCTGTCTGCATTGAAGCTTGTGACATACCTAAAGAAAACTTAGTTACAAATTCTGCTGTTAATCCAGCTTTCTCTTTTTCTGTTAATTGTAATTGTTCGAATTGATGAAATAGGGTTTCTTTTGCTCTTGTATATAAACTCTCATCACCTAAAGTACTTACCATTAAGGCTTCGTACTTCTCTATTACTTCCATTACCCCATCTTCACTTTGGTATGGATCTATTGATACTGTACAACTTGACATATTATTTCCTTTTTATAAATTATCTAATTTTCCATCTGCTAGTCTAGTGTTAGGTGACCAACTGCTCCATGCATTATTGCCATATTTTGACCTCATATGAAGTTTTACAACACCTTGACCACTAAAATCGGCTATTTCACATAGTTTAGCCATGAGTAGTACAGTTATATTTTGATAACTTATTGAAGACGTTGCAAATTCCATACCTATAACTTTTCTATTAGCTGGTCCACTATATATAACAGTACTTCCACGCATAACTCGTATTTCCACAGTGTACTTATTATCATTAGTACCATCCCATGTACCGAGTACATTATACCCACTGTATCTATGTGATATACTACTACCAGTTGGGTCAGATGCAGGAACAACAACAGTATCATCACCAAAAAATTGTATTATAGTCCCACTTTTTGATGCACATTTTTTTGAATGAGAAGTATCAGAATATGAGGAAAAATCTAGACTTCCACTAGAGTTAAACCCTGTAGCTGGTTTCAAAAGCCATACAGCTTTAGTTGGTAGTCCTGCATCAGTAAGAACAACTAAATCTCTTACTTTCATAGTAGAAGCTTCTATAGTTGAACCATAGATATACCCACCTCTAATATAGGCACCATACACATTCGGGTAGTTAAAAGAACCACTGCCTGCTTTACCACTCACCAAGAAGCCTGCTGGGTCACTATTAGGTATATACCCAGTGTTATTATGCCTTTGTTCTTCTGAAGCTATTATTCCTCTTGCCCACAGTGTATCTACTGCTATACGATTCGCATTCAATGAGTACGTCTGTATTTTACCACCATTTATTGTAGTAGTATTAGTATTTATATCATTAGCTGCTTGTCCAGCAAATAACCAGTTAGGTTCATTACCTGAAGCATCTTCTATATTTGAAAACGTAACCTTACCATTAAATCTAATGTCTCTAGTATTTGTATCTATTGTAAATGGTCTTGAGCCGTAATCTTGTTTATCGCTTGCTGCTACTGAAAACTTATCTGCAAAGATTATGAACTCTGAACCTGGGTCTAAAGGGTCATTTGTGGCACTAAGCCTAATACCAGAAGTATACCCGTCAGCATCTACGGTAAGTGAACTTCTAGCGGTAGCTACTCCATCTACATCAACTGTAGCTTGGTCTAATCTATTTACTGAAGCGGTTATATCTGTATCTCTAACTGCTATCCAATCAGTACCACTATACCTATACATCTTATTATTATCACTAGAATCTAACCAGATATCACCAGCCCCCATTGTAGGGTCTTCAATGATAGTTGGTGGTGTTGGTTGATAATATGAGTTTATCTTACCATCCGCTAATACACCAGCATCTAGTGCTTGTTGATATGCTACAGCTGCAAGGTCATCTTCTAGTATAAACCAGTTGTAGTTATCAGTTGCTGTATCTTTACCAAATCTATATACGCCTAATAGCTTCTCTTTACCATAAGAATCTAACTCAACTAATAAATAAGTATCTCCAGTATGTTCTGCTCTTGTATCTAGGTCTGAACTATCATTAAATTCTGGTTCAGTACATATCACACCAGGTAACCAACAAGCATAAGGTTTAGCATCTTCTATTAGTGTACCATCTGCTCTTGCTACAGCATGAAAACCTTTCCAAGTAACTACTTTACCGTCTATCTGCTTCTCAAGTGTCTCTATATCACCTACAATAGCTTCTAGTTGTGATTGTTGGCTTTTCATAGTAGCAGTTAATGTAGATGCGCTTTTAGCTGCGGAGTAAGCAACATTAGATACAACTGATACTTGTTCATTAAACCAAGCTCCACCTGCTCCTGTCTGCCATGCACCTATCAGGGAATCCCACATAGCTCCTGATTCAGCGTGTGAAACATAAGCTACTTTGATTTCTTGTAGTCCTGCATTAAAATTAGCATTAGATGTATAGATATTTTCTACATAAGCTAAAGTATTTACATCACCATCCTGCCAATCATAAAAGTGTTCTGTATAACCTTCTTCAAAGTTATCAAATCTATCTTCTAAGTTGTCTAAATCATCCGCTAAACCGGTATCATCAATAATATTTTGGAACATATCCTCCAACCATTGAGGCGGAGCTTCATTAAATTTCAATAGATAGATGTTATCATTTGTGATAGTCCATCTATGTATCTGAGCATCCACCATTATTGGCGAAGCTACTTCAAGGTCTACGCAGGACATGACATTTCACTAACATAAACTTTAGGAATATCTACAGATATCGGATTAGTAATACCAGTGATGTCTATACGAGCTTTATAAGTTGCAATAAGTGGGTATCCATCTTCTGCAAAACCTAATCTACCTTCTAAGTTAGCTGTTTGGTCTACTGTTAAAGTTACTGATATTTCACCATTAACTGCATCCTCAACGACCATAGGAACGTCTGTGAGCTCTGTTACACAGCTATTACCTATGGAACTAAGGCTGAACAGTCCTATAGCTCCTGTGATGTCCATAGGAGTTCCACTGCCTGGTTCTTTTATCTGGAACTTACAGTAAAACTCTTGATTTTTTGGAATGGTAAATTTCATACTATCTCCTATCTTATATGCTTAGATATAATTTCGAATGACATCAACTGCTCATTTAGATTAGTTAAATCATCAGTAGCTCCACCAAGTTCTAAGTGAAATACTTCACCAGCAGTTGCATTAAAACTTAATTTAGGATAAGCAGATGCAGCTCCACCATTTCTACCAACTGTAATTGGTACGTCCCAGTTGCCTGAAACACTACCAACTAATCTAAGGTTGAATGATTCTTCACTATTCCCTACTGTATCAAATAGAAAACTCAAGTTAATAGTTAAAGTATAAACACCTGTTGATGGAGTGGTAATAGTACCATTTCCTGGACTTGGGTCATATGCCATAACTACATTACCATAGCTAGTATACGCAGATAATCTCTGGTATGCTGCAGTAATAACATTCGTATCTAAAGCACCATCATTCATATAAGCTAATATAGTTGGTAGGTTAATATGTGTATTTGGCTTAACATACAGTGAACCAGTAATAGCATCATTGCTATATACTCTTCCCACATAAGTAGCTATATCAGGAGGAGTAGTTGTATACACACCTGGGGTAGCCTCACTTACAAATAACTTATCACCTATATTAAACCCTGATAAGTCTAATTCATTTACTTTACCGTATGTAGTTACAGCTCCTGAAGTACCAGCAGGTATGTCCATAGTAGTAACGATAACACCATCACAACCCGAAAACGTATTAGCTTGTGCTAGCTCAATAGATGGTAGTCCACCTGCTAAGCCAACAACAATAACTGGTCTACCATTATGTATAGTAGCTCCAGTATTATTATACACTTCATCAGTAAGTTCCTTACCAATATTCAAAGTAGTTCCATATCCAGTATTTAAGTTAAGCGTATTGTTTGCATAGTATATTTGCCCAGGAACATCTGCAGGACTAGCACCAGTCATATCATTAAATACTCTTTTATCTATAATTGAGTCTGCTGTCATTATCTCTGATTGTAATAGTCCAGTACCAATAGTAGCCTTACCACCATTGATAATTCTAAACATGGTTTCAGTAACACCAGTATCCTTATTACTTAGTGTCCAATCAGCTTCATTTTCACTAGCTACCCATTGAATAGTTGATACTGCATGAGTAGTGGTTCCATTATTATATGTAGTTTCAACTGTA
>QMVM01000184.1 GCA_003661105.1 Methanosarcinales archaeon
AATTTAGGAATTGGAGAACTTCAGGAAAACCCTTCTCGAGATTATGTACGAAAAAAACAGTATTGTCAGAATCAATTGACGAAAAGAATGACGGCAAATCCTTTTTTTCTCCTGCATCGACACTGACAACCCGGAGCCCCTGCTCCTTTAAGAGTGTAATTAGGGATCGTTCCACATCACTACGCAGAAATTCGCTCAGATAGAGCGCAAAGAGAATAGAAGGTTTATCATGCCTGTGGGCACGATTTAAATAATTACTGAGGCGCAGAACCTTTGTCCCGGTAGTATCAGCATCTTTCACTTCAATCATATGTTTAGGATCTTCACGAGCGTGGGGTGTATGTCACACCAGTTTTCACCATTCTCATATTCGAGCACGCTCAGATTATGCAATAAATGACCGATCTTCTCTATTCCCCGTATCTCATTGTCCTCGTAGAGTTCTTTGAGGATCACATAGTCATCGGTCTTTAGAATCCGCTTAAAATCGCTTCGTATCTCCGATCCCGCCTTTTCCACGTCCTCTTTTATTATACGATCCCTGCCGCGTTCTATCGCGCTGTCGGCTGCTATCTGCATGATGCGTGCACTCTCTCTAAACACTCCTGCACCCATGATAGTAGCCAAATCGACCGCATCAGGTTCGATCAGGTCTTCTTTCATCCTTTTGAAGATAAACGTCTTCAAAAGATCGTATCCTGGTTCGTATCTGCTTTCCCTATCGTTTTTGGCATGTAACTTGATATTGGGGAGGAGAAATCTGGTTTCCCGTATTGCTGTGAATTCCGGAGAAAAAAACATCGAAATCGGGACCGTATAAACTATGTGGCATATTGGTTGGGTGATAGCCGTCTGGTTATTGTAAAAAATCTCTGTTGCCTGCTCCAAATTGGGTTTATCCAGATCATCGATTATAACCAGAACATTCTTCCCCTCCCTGCCTTCAATATCCGCAATGATCGAATTTATTTTGTCGATCAGCTCAGATAGTCTGGGTTCGATTACCTCCCTGATGGTTTTTCTGGTAGTATCCTCTGCCCTGATCTTTGCCAGAACAGAGATGAACAATCCCCGTATCCCGCCTCCAACTGATGTCTCAAAGGAACTCTCTTCTTCACTCACCCGCTCGACTATGTTATTTCTCCATGCTTCGAGATCCTTCAAAAGTTCCGGTCTCAATTCCCGTCCGGAATCCTCGTACTGGAGATACAACTGCGCACCTATCGAGAAGAGCACATCAACATAGTTGAGATTGTTCACATCGCAGACATCCCTCACCGAGTACTTCACAACAAAGAATTTTCGTTTGATATCGTCGTTGGCAGCAAGCCTGTTAAGTTCGGTTGACTTGCCGCACCCTGTGACCGGAAAAAAAGTATTTGGGCGGCTGCCGGTGCGTACGCAGAAGAGCATTGATCAGTCGATTCAATGGTTTACCAACTGGTTCCATATAAAACGGGCAGCCTGCTGGCAGCGGATAAAACGGGTCGAAATTGCTCCATGCGAGATCAAGATCATCGGCAACAATGAATTCTTCTGGCATCATTTTCTCCTGATTTCCATCGGCAAACCGGAATATCTCTTCTCAGAAGCTTTTGCCCATAACGTGAGAGTATTTCCATTGTTTGCAGATGAATACTTTAAACCATATCCTATTTAGTCTTTTGGTACGTGTTTAGCCGCTCAGCCTCGCCCCCACCATCCGGAGTCTGCCCGCGGCCCCCCGGGCTCGTGCCCACGTCGCCAACACATTCATGATCCGCCCGTATGTTGACGTTTCTTTTCCATTACGCAAAGCACCCCCACCGATCCGACAAACATTAAATGGTTGGGCTCATAAGCAGATATGCAAGCTATGCTGCTATGAGCAGGATTCGCAGGGTTTGCAAAGGAAGCGAGACTTTGGTGAGCAGTGATCTGATCCACGAACTCAAGAGAAAGGCAGTACACCTGACCTCAATCATAATAGTGCTGGCGTATCTTGCATTCGGACAGAAAGCGATACTGTTGCTGCTAACGGTATACTTGATTGCGATACTCGAGATCGAGTACTTCAGAATCGAGTGGGGGAAGAAGCTGCCCCTTGTTCACAGTCTTTTACGGGAAAAGGAGGCTGATAGACTTGGCGGTCACGTATTCTTCGTGATGGGGTGTATCATTGCGATTTCAGTCTTCCCGGAAGAGATCGCGTCTGCTGCAATTCTTATGACGACTTTTGGGGATGCATCGGCTGCAATTTTCGGAAAAGCTTTCGGCAGAACATGGATCCCGGGATTAACGAACAGGGCGGTCGAGGGATGTGCTGCCGAGTTCATAGTAGACGTTGTCATTGGAGCGATCTTTCTGTCAAACTGGCTTGTGGTTCTTGTCATGGCAGGTACTGCAACCGTCGTCGAGACACTGGCTAACAAGATGGATGATAACCTCTTAATCCCCCTCTTTTCAGGGTTTAATGGCAATCTCGTCCTTCTGTTACTGCCGTACTTCAATTTATAAGCCGAACATAGACCTCATTTCAGAGTATCCATCCCAAAAACGCCTGCCAGTTCGATACCTTTCTCTCCGATCTCCGATAGACACGATTCAATCGTCGAAATCGGCATATACTTTTCAGACCTTGCACCATTGTCGGATTCGATCTTTACCACGAGTTCGTCCTTTGCCGCCCCGTGTGCGATACATTCGGATGCAATTTTACCGTATTTTGCGAATACGACCTTCAGACCATCAAAGATTATGGATTCTTCGATCACATCCACGCCATCAAACGCCATCGTCTTCAGCATCGAAACCCTGCGTTTGAGGGTATCCCTCACACATCGGATAGCCTCCTGCATGAGATAGGTGACCTCTGCGCTATCGATCTCATTCAGGATCGATTCATCCTTTGTCAGGTTGATCGGCTCCGTGTTCCCGTACACTATCGAGTAATTATTGGTAGCGTGCTGCATCTCAATGCGCACCGCCTTTTCACCCTTCCGGTCTTTAAATTCTGCGATTGTATGCTCATCTGTGTATTCAACACTAACCATACGGTGGTTCGAGATATTCCGCATCTTCAACACATCTTCTTTCCGGAATAACCCTGTCCTTTCCGGTATCGGTATGGAGAATACACCGACCAACTGTTTGACAAGCACTGGCTCCTTAAACTCCAGTTCATAAACAAACGATAGCCCATCCACCTCCGCTTCAAATTCGCCGTGCAGTACGCTTCCATCCCCTGATGCCAGCGAATACCTCTGACTGGTACCATACACGCCGGATTCGAGAAACGGGGAAAGTAACTTGCGCAGCTCTCCTGAGTTGTAATCGACCTTTCCGGTCAGGTCACTATACAACGCATCGAAATCCGACTCTATCTTTGCCCTCTGCTGATCCGCACAGGAGGTGCATGCATCTGAGGTCGCGTCTTTGCAGGTCTTCATCTCGGAAGTTGCATCATCTGCGATTATCTCGCCGAGTTGCACCCTGACATCATGCTCGAATGCATCGAGCCGGGCAACTTTCCGATCTTTGGCACGGCGTTCGCTCCCGATCTCTTCATTAGCCGAGATGATCCCGTTTTCAAGGGGATACACCGCCACGGTCAACTTTAGTAGATCCGTAAGATCGAGAATAAAATCGCGTTCTACCGGGAGTTCTACAGAGTCTTGGTATAGGTATTTCATGGTAGCATCTCTTGACAGTTCAGCATTAATTCTTGGTCTATGCCATATATCTTTACCCATCACCAATGCGAATGGTTTATCCGGGCAATCCGCACACCTGAATATAGCCTTTTCCGGCTTTTCTGCGGGTGGCGATTATTAAAGAGAGGTCGAAGCTCGTAAGTCAAAAACCCATTTTTGCTCTCTGCAAAGTTGCAAAATATTGATGCATGGTATGTCAATAGCTCTGCAAACATCAGGAATATTTGGTCTGTCCGGGCGGTTGGTAGGCTTCTCTCCTGTCACCACCCCACAACCTTTGACTTTAGCCAGTGCAATGACAAAAGGATCTGCACTCGATCGATCACAAACTAATAATCAGCCCCCCCTCACTCTGGTACTCAAGGAACAGTTCCGCAACGACGTGCGACTCGATCATCTCGATTCCGGGCATCAGTTCGGACGCCTCCATGCCAATAATGTCCGCAGCAAGCTGGCAGCACTTAAACTCCACACCGAGTTCGATACACTCCTCAACCTTCGCATCATACACAGGTGCGCCGCGGTGCTTTCCCGCCTTCCCAAGCACAACCCCCATCGGCCCCCAGAGTATCACTATGACACCAAGCCCTTTCTTCCGGTAGTATTTTGCAAACCTCAGGGTCTCAAGCGGGCTTGTACTCTCATAGACCATATTTTTTAAGAGCAGTAGGACCTTTTTGACTTCAGGCATCCTTCTCCTTCACCGCTGCCTGTGCCGCCGCAAGTATCGCTATAGGTATCCGAAATGGCGAGCAACTGACATAATCAAGTCCTGTACGGTGGCAGAACTCAACCGACGCTGGATTTCCGCCGTGTTCCCCGCAGATCCCGATCTTTAAGTCTGGCTTTGTGCTGCGCCCCTTTTGGGTCCCCATCTCGACAAGTTTGCCGACGCCGGTCTGGTCAATCGTCACAAACGGATCAGATGCAAGAATGCCCTCCTTCACGTAAAACGGCAGGAACTTTCCGACATCGTCCCTCGAAAACCCGAATGTCATCTGTGTCAGGTCGTTTGTACCGAAACTGAAGAACTCCGCCTCTGTTGCGATCTCATCAGCGGTGACTGCGGCTCTCGGGACCTCGATCATCGTTCC
>QMVM01000185.1 GCA_003661105.1 Methanosarcinales archaeon
CCGATGTTTTAACATATTTGACCACCCAATTACCCATCATGAAATACGTAATCGTCACCGGCGGGGTCATGAGCGGTCTTGGCAAGGGCATCACCTCTTCATCCATCGGAAGAATCCTGAAGGGCAAGGGATACGAGGTGACCGCGATCAAGATCGATCCGTATATCAATATCGATGCCGGAACCATGAGCCCGTTCCAGCACGGCGAGGTCTTTGTGTTGAAGGATGGCGGCGAGGTCGATCTTGATCTTGGCAACTACGAGCGGTTCCTCGATACAGAACTCGGAAGCGACCATAACATCACCACAGGGAAGATATACAGGGCAGTGATCGAAAAGGAGCGGCGGGGCGATTATCTTGGAAGCACGGTGCAGATCATCCCGCATATTACAAACGAGATCAAGGAGCGGATTCGGACGGTGGCAGGGGCAAGCGGTGCAGATGTCTGCTTGATCGAGATCGGAGGCACGGTTGGCGACATCGAGTCCATGCCGTTTCTCGAGGCAGCAAGGCAGATGCAGCGGGAAGAGGCGCCATCTGATCTCGCGCTCGTGCATGTGACACTTGTTCCGGTCGATGCGCAAGGAGAGCAGAAGACCAAGCCGACCCAGCATTCTGTGAAGGAGCTAAGGGAACTCGGGCTTTATCCGAACATAATCGTTGCCAGATGTTCATCCGTGCTGCAAAGGGAAGCAAAAGAAAAAATCGCTCTCTTCTGCGATGTCCCAACAAACGCGGTCATCAGCGCCCCAGATGCTGAGGATATCTACCATGTTCCACTAATATTCGAGGAAGAGGGGTTACCAGATTACCTCAGGAAAAGATTCGAACTTAAAAAGGGCGGTAACCACACAGGATGGCAAGAACTAGTTAAACGAATGAATAATATCAACGAGGGCGGGGAAAAAGTATCCATCGCCGTTGTCGGGAAATATATCAATCTCAGGGATGCTTACACGAGCATCCGGGAATCGCTCAAGCATGCCGGGATCGGATGCGGCTGCAAGGTCGATATAGGCTGGATCGATTCAGAGAGTCTCCATGACGCGGCAGAGGTTCAGGGGACTCTCGAGAGGTTTGACGGAATCCTTGTTCCGGGCGGATTTGGCGAGCGCGGGATCGATGGGAAGATCCGGGCGATCGAATACGCCAGAAAGAACGATGTGCCGTTTCTCGGACTCTGCCTCGGCATGCAACTGGCTGTCGTTGAGTTCGCAAGAAACGTGCTCGGCTTTGAGGATGCGAACAGTTCGGAGTTTGGAGATACCGCGCATCCTGTAATCGATCTTCTTCCGGAGCAGCACGATGTCACGGATATGGGTGGAAGTATGCGTCTTGGAAACTATGATGCAGTGCTTGCCCGGGGATCGCTTGCGCACCTGCTGTACGGCAGTCTGAATATCATCGAGCGGCACAGGCACCGGTATGAGGTGAATCCGGAGTACATCGGAGAGTTTGAGTCACGGGGTATGATTTTTTCCGGACAGAACAGGAACCGGATGGAGATTGTGGAGATTCCATCACACAGGTTCTTTATCGGGTGTCAGTTCCATCCTGAGTTTAAATCAAGACCTGAAAAGCCGGCACCGCTATTCAAGGGGTTTGTCGAGGCTGCGGTGGCGTATGGCCAGACACACTCCTAAAAAATCGTAAACCGACTCCCGATGCCTGATGCATTCACGATGCATTCATGCCAGGTCGTCCATTTCACGGCATGGAGCTAACATACGAGCTTACCCCACCCCAAAATAGTACATCATCACAGGCAGCAGCAGCACGCCCATCGCATGACTCTTCTTGACGCCCATGTAGTATGGAAGCATCCCGATCGGTACTGCTGCAAGGAAGATGGCGATCCCGAAGACGCCATTAAACAAAATCACCATCACGACAAGCCCGATAAGGATCGTCATGCATATTTTCTGGTAATCAAAGTGTGCGAGCACAGATGGGGCATGATCTCCGATGAATATCGTGGCAGCATAAGCCGCGATCGAAACGAGTACGATAACGATCAAGAAAAGCAGAACCAGATGGAAATCCAGCGTTTCGCCAACCAGATCCCGTACTGCAACCATAGCACCGCTTCTCGGATAACCGATGATAAAGAGAGCGATCAATCCGAAAATGGCGTTTGAGGTATTTGTACCGGAAACCGAGACGATAAACTCCATAGCCCTTGTCTGGTGGTGTTCGATATCCCCTCTGATCGCTAACCGTGCGAGAACCGTTGCAACACCCGAAGAGACTCCTGGAAGCCACGCAACGATCGCTCCTGCGATGCTTCCGACCGCGATTCCGCGCAGCACCCACCGCGACTTGAGATTCAGTGGGTGCTGGCGCTGCTCAGGCAGGACTGATTTCGTAAGCACGCTGATCAGCAGCACGGATGCGCCGAAGAGACCGGTCAGCAGCGAAAGAAGAATTGAAGGTGAACCAAACTGGAAACACGGGTGCATCAGGTCTGTGTTCTCAAATGCAATCGCTCCGAGAATGCCAGAGAGCAGGAGAACCACAGCCGCGTAGAATTTGTACTTCAGATGCACGAGAGACCCCTGCCCCTCGACGTATCTGCCGGATTCGGTGAGGATCATGAGTAGAACGATCATCAGCAGGATCCAGCCCATATTCTCGCGCATGAAGTCATAATAATTCCCGAAGAATAGAACGAGCGGAGCTGCGATCAGCAACGACACGACGATCGATCCTGCGCTGCCGAGGGCTGACAACCGGATCGCGGCCATCCCCATCCCATCAAGCAGCATGGCGTGACCCGGCAGCACCGCAAGCGCTGTATCCGCGTCAGGCACTCCAAGATACACCGAGGGGATGATGTTTAAGAAGGTGTGCGTGATCGCGTTTGCAAGAATCATCGCCGTTATGTGGATATTTGAGAATCCGAGGTCTGCGATAGCAGGAGAGAGTGCAAGCAGGATCAACGCAAAGTTGTTTGTGTGTATGCCCGGTATGAGTCCTGAGATCAAGCCGAGCACAAAGCCGATCAGTATCGAGAGTATCAGCAAGTCAAGCATCGGGTAGTGATTAAGCGGTGGATGTTCATCAACCTTGTTTATGGATGTGTGGATAGGTGGGTATGCGGAAGGAGGTGTCAGTTCATCTGGCGCTCTGGTTCTGACTCATATACCGGGGTGGTTTATGGTAGTAGGTGGAAAGGGTCAGTAGATCGCTGCCACGGTATGCAATGGCGGGGAATGCATGCCCCTCTAATTTATTGAGACTTTAAAAACCCGCGTAAATTCAGTTGCTTCGTAATATCCCACCTCTACACTGACGCTTGTGCCGGAGTGCCTGCCACAAGCGTCTTCCGGCTGAGATACAGGCGTGTCCACCAGACCGTGATAAGTGGCATGATGATGCAGATATTGATCAATGTGGCAACGAACTGCCAGATCACTGTTGTAACCGGATGTATTAAAAATATCTGCCCGACTGTGAAGATGAGTATAGATATCGCAAACATCATGACCCACATCAGAAAAACATCAAGTTTATGGCTCGAAAAGAACTTCCACCCTTTCTCGATGCCTTCGATCGGACCTTTGTTATCGATGACGAGTGCGTATGTGACCGGCGCAAGCCCGATCGAGAGGATGATCAGGTATCCTATCCATAAAATAATTCCGATGGCAACGACAGCCACAGCCACTCCGCTGCCATCTGGCGCAGCGAGCAGCAGGATGCCTGGCACCAGAAATACGATTCCTGCAAGAAATATGAGCGCGATTACGATATTTGCAAGAAATAGGATGACTCCGCTCCGCTTACCGTACCAGAATAGATCATTCATCCGTGTGGTGCCGGTCATGGTTGCGTTCTTTGCCATGCCGACAGCCCCCGCCTCGAAGAACGTGCTGATCAGTACGCTCCCGATCACCATGATGATAAGTGCGGCAATGAAGACTCCGATGAACTGCATTACCAACGGGGCAATCTCGGCCATTGCTTCGACAGCCTCAAGCAAGGGCTCGCCCGGGGTCTGCGACACCTGCACGATCTCTGATATCCCTGATATGATCGTCATGAATGGGTCGGTGCCGATGGCCACCACGAGTCCTGCAATCACAAGCATGAAGAAGAGAGATTGGACAAAGGTGTCAAGGACAAAAGGAGCGCATAGAATCGGGTTTTGCTTCCAGGTGTATGCGCCGTTTCTCAGTACCTCGCCTATCCGTTCCATTCAATAACCTCTATCACGCGCAGGGGCACGCGCTTTAGTGCACGTCCGATCATAGATTTGGCGATCCGTGCCGCATGTTCCTCACTTTCCGCATCAAAGACCTTCATCGAGAATATCAGGCCAACAAGTGCAGTACCTGCGACCAGCACCGCCGCTTCCGCCTCTTCGCCGCAGCTCGGGCACACGATCGATCCGACCTCGATATCCACGAAGCTGAGTTTCGGGTGAAATCGCTTGCCAGTCTCCGAGATCGCAACACCGATAGCATCGTCTACTGTCTTTACGTCCCGCACCGTCCATGCTGCTTCCATCGTCACGCTGTAGTTCATTGTTTCATCTCACAGAAGACGCCCAGCCGAATACCTGCATCGATGAATGCATGTCCGTAACTGAAAGCGACCAGCGCATTGACCCGGTCGCCCCCATCCAGAAAATGGACGCCATCAGTATAATAGGACTCCGCCATTAATAAATAATCCTCTGCAACGGCGCGGAGGTGCGACGATCTGTCAGGCACGATGCCTGCTTTCGAGAGCGCGTCGGAAAGC
>QMVM01000186.1 GCA_003661105.1 Methanosarcinales archaeon
CTAGGTATTTACAAACACACCCAAAAAAAAGAAGAACTGAAACTTACGACCATGACAAATGTGCAAAAAACATTCTGGAGATGTTTAACTGCAAATATTTGGGAATGAACAGTCATTTAAAATCAATCGGGGTCAAAAGGATGTAGAACAGATTTGAAAATTGATGTGGTCCACAGATAGCGTTTTTTATTCATAGTGACGAAGATGGGTTAGAAGGTAGTTTAACTCGTACTCGGTTGCAAAACTTAAGTGCAACGCGCATCTCAGCACGTTTTGGCAATCTGAGAAACACTGCCAGATCGCGGCCTAACTGACGCACATCCTCTGATATATCCAGTATTTCAAGATCTTTGACGAATTCGTATCGTCTTTCTGCTGCTTTCTGATCCCCGCCAGCGATCTCTTTCAAAACGATCTCGGAGATATATATCTCGTAGTCCCCCCTGCAGGAGTTCCACCAATCCCATGTAATCTGCTGATGCGCCTGAACAACAATATCGCGACTCGGTCTTGCAGCCAGATAGCTTGAGATAGTGGTTTCGAGATATAATGCCGACTTGTTCAACTTCTGATCCGCCACCTATATGTCGTCGTACTCTGGTGTGGGGGGTGTTAATGCTTTCGGATTCATGCCAAAGTACCGTTTGCCCCCGTGCACCGTCTCGACGACCGCGCCTTGCTCTATAAGTTCCCGAAGATACTTCGCTGCCTCGTTCCGGTGCATACCAAGCGATCCAGCGATCTGATCTAGTGTAAGCGGTCTCCGTTCCAAAAGCGGCAGGATATCCGCATGAACCTCGATCCGCTTCTCAGCGATGATCTCTACATCAAAATTCCCGCCAAACGCCTCCTGTATCCGCACCATCACATCCTCATCCACAGGTAGCACATCCTCATACGGCGGTCGCACAACGGTATTTAACTGAACCCGATCAGGATCTATTGCGGAGATTGCGTCAGACAGCGCTGCTATTTCGTCCGTTCCATCATTTATACCCCTAACAAACATGATCTCGAGCCAGAATTCTCCTTCAAACACCTCTCGAAACATCCTGAGTCCTTCGATGATCCGGTCCACCGAAAGACTCTCATGCGGCCTATCTACAGCACGAAACACGGACGTGGTGGCAGCATCCAGCGATGGCAGCACGACATCAGCGTTTAAGAGATCGTCTCTCACATCTTCCCGGAACAGGAGAGATCCGTTGGTTATAACCGCAACAGGGATATCAGTCATCGTTTTGATCGCATCGATTATCTCGCCAATCCCTGAATGGAGTGTTGGCTCCCCTGATCCGGCAAAAGTGATGTAATCGGTATCTGCCTCCCCCTCTGGCAAGAACTCCCGTAGCTCACATAAGATAGAATCTTTCGCAATGTACTCCTGCCTCTGCACGGTCTTGTTCGTGGTTCGTCCGAGCTGGCAGTAGACGCAATCAAACGTACAGGTCTTGTACGGCGTGATATCCAGACCAAGCGACCTCCCGAGCCTGCGGGACGGTACAGGACCAAATAGGTGGCTCATGTTACTCAAAGGTAAACACCCTACCAACACCGTTCTTATGGTATGTGTCCGGGAATCGCGAGACGATCTCGCTTAGATGCTGGGTGCAGTGGCACGGAGAGAGGAACTTTACACCGTTTAGCAGGTTATACTCGCTAAACCCATGGAATCCTCCGATGATCCCAAATATCTCGCCAAATCCGGATGCTGCGTTCATGATCCCCCCGATTCCGGGGTGTGCGCATCCTGTGATGACAACCATGCCACTTTTCGTTTCCATTACCAGCGACTGCTCCTTTAGGGATGTTCCAAGTTCGCCTGTGGTGTACACCCGATCGCAGATCTTTGTTGGTTCGCGTACCTCCACCACGGGATTTTCGATCTTGTCCTTAAACGACTCTGAGAACGATGCCAGCAGATAGACTTCGGCATCGTGATTCTCCCTTAAGAGGTTAGACAAGCCTCCTGTGTGATCCCAGTGTTCATGTGAGAGCACGATCGTTGCAGGGTCTTTCGGGTCAATTCCAAGTAGTTCCATGTTGCGCAGCAAAATCGATCCGTCTCCGCCGGTGTCAAAGAGTATCTGCTCACCGGACACCTCCACCAGACAGGAGAATCCCCATTCGCTCGTAAGTCCGGTTGCAGACGCCTCTGGATACACCTCGTTATCATAGACTGTTATGAGTTTCATTGATCTGTCTCCATGTTTCATTTACCACACCAGACACTGCCCCATCAGAAAGCATATTTTATCCCAACAACGGGCAGGAGATGTGTCGTATCCGGAAAAATTCCCACTGTTTTTTTGGCATCTTGCATACCATTCCTCTCTTGTTATCATTGCGCGGGTAAAAAGTCTTTCCTGTGCATCATTCGAACCGTCTCCTGATCCTGATCACCCCGATAACACACAGCAAGCCAACGAGAACGATGACCTCTATGGAGGTGAGTGCCGGGACTGGTTTTGCTGATGTTACGACAAATCCGGGTGATCCGCTATCCAACCCATCTATGGCTATATCGTAGATGTCGTTCTGGTTTGCATCAATCACAATATCATACTCACCTGACACGAGCGGTTCCTGCCAGACGAGTACCGGCCCCACATCACCACTCGTGGATACGGTCCCGTCCGAAACTGCTACCACACCCTGAGAAGGGATCGGATCGCCGTCATTCCAATCCCGATCTACGACTACAAATATGTGCACATCCGTACCAGATGGGAATCCTGAGCCCATAACATATATATCTTCGTTATCCTGATAACTGTCGCGGGGTGTGCCGGTAGCTGAGGACGCGGCGGCGGTTGGTGACAGCAGTCTACAAAAATGATCTGCTTCATGTAGCCATACCCAGTGTTCTCCAACCCCTGACCACCAATCCGGTATTTCTTCTATGTCACGATACTCCCCACAAACCTCCACGCGATCCCCTACAGCGACACTGATGTACACAAAAGGAGGTACTATAGGGTAACCAACTGTCACCACCTCTCCAATTGTCAGGTTACCTGTTGGGTCGGAAAGGATTTCATCTATCCGGACATTGACGCCACCGGCACCAGTCGCATCAATAACCGGCTCTCCGGTTACCACACCTCTGAAGTTGACGGTATCCAGTTTCATATAAAAGTGATCTGGCGCATGCAGCCATACCATGTGATCTCCGACCCCTGACCAATCCTGCGGTTCTTCAACGCCACAATACTCGCCACAGACCTCTACAAGATCTCCTACCGTAGCATCGATGTCAGCGAAAGGAGGTACTGTGGGGTAACCAACTGTCACCACATCTCCAATTGACAGGTTACCTGTTGGGTCGGAAAGGATTTCATCTACCCGGACATTGACACCGTCTACACCAATCAAATCGATAATCGGTTTTCCGGTTACCCCGCCTCTGAAGTTGACAGTGCCCATATTTTCATCATTCGGACACGCAGCAGCTGCCGTGCCTAAGCACACAAGCACCAGCAACACAACGAGCACACCTGCGCTGAGAATCGTTCGCAAAACGGTACGAGTTTCGGTTGTGGGGGAATGCCTTGTCATAATAATCAACTCCGATATATCACATTCTATACACGCAACCTATCCCCCTATAAGCATTTCCCCTCTCAAATATTGCCATGTGGTGCTATTGCCAACCACCCAGGCGCCCGCAAGCCCAATACGTTCAGCAACCCCTGTAGCAATTACCTCTACCATATCCTGCCCCATGGCCTGCAACCACCGCCGTGCCAGCGCACACAAGCAGGAGTAACACGAGCGCGCCCGACCTCAGACCGGACAAAGTGGCTGTGATTGGAATGTTTTGAGGATATGATATCTACCCTCTTCAAAATCATTCCTGCTCTCTTCGATATCCCTCATCAGACCTTCATCACATATAGCCTCCATCTCTTCAACTATATCTCCCATCTTATTCCGGATGTGTGTTAGCCTCGTTAGCATACCCTTTGCCACCGATGATTTGACCATATGCATCTTTTGGACCTCCTTGATTTAGGTATTCGAGGTATCATCATAAACCTTCTCGGTCTCCGACACACAACTGTACAAGAACTATCTCACCCACCGCCGCCTGTACGCTCGTAACCCCTGATTCTGACGGATTCTGCGGTTCTCGAAAGATTTTGAAAGAAAACAGCATCAGACACTGTTTCGATGGCATGCATTTCTCAGAGGAGTGATTGTACAACTCTACAATTTCAGCTTTCTGGTAATTCGCGAGTGTATGCACTTATTCACTCATTCAGAGGATCTGATTATGGTAAGGAAGATTAAACCACAAAGAGTACAGAGAGTTGTTATTTTCATCTTTCGCCCCCTATGTGTCACTACGTGGCCTCTGTGGTTTTCCAAAATATTATTTCGGAAATATCAAAAAATCTCCGGGGTCTTAGTCACTGCAACGCGATACCAAAGACCCATATTTTCTGCATCCGAAGGCTATTTTGTCAGGAACCACAGAACACATCAGAACCAGCACAACCACATCCGCGCCTCTGACCGGACAAAACGACCCTGACTGGAACCTCGCCACAACCCACCAGAACAGGCACTCAATTCGGACCAAGCATCCCAAGAATCTTAATCCCGCGCTCGATGCAGTCCATCTGGTCTCGAATGCGACCCAGATCGGTCTCGCTCTGCATATCGGCAGCGATCCCGGCAATCTTATCCGAGATGATCCTTCCAAGCGGTGATGCCCCTGC
>QMVM01000187.1 GCA_003661105.1 Methanosarcinales archaeon
AATTATTTTGAATACATCTCGACGCTTGCGCCAGCCTCTCTGCGTGTGATCGTCATCAGTAAATACTCGCTCATCAAGTACTCCATAAGATCGAAGCACTCTGTGCAGATAGCGTAGCCCTCATAATGCGTCGAATCCAGTTCACCATGGCAGATGATGCACGCCTTTCGTTCCATGAGAGATAGGTAAACTTATACGAATTTAAAGGTATGTCCGGTTATGGGGTGCTTGTGGTATGTGGCGCAGGTTTCATGAAACTGATGGCGTAAGGGGGTTGTGAGCCCGGACACGGAAATGATGGTGTGAACGGGCTCTGCAAAGCCGCATGTCCCCGGTCAATCCGTGGGTGCGGGTTTCGCGGCGCCGGCCGGATGATGCGGGGTCATCGCCGCCGTGCCAGATATGCAACAGCTGCAAGTCCGGCGGTTGCGAAGAGTGCGTTGAAACCAGGGGTCTTCTTCTTTGTCGCAGTCCCTTCTGCTGCTGTTGGAACTCCGCCGAGTGCTTTGCGCTCCACAGGGGCTGAAGTTGCTTCAGGTGTCGGTACGACAATCGGCGCTTCTGCATCGCCCGACGCACTGGTCGCGGTCTCCTCTGCAACCACATCCTCCCGCGCTCCTTCGTATGCTTCGGTGGTTGCTTCGCTGATCTTATCGGTCACTGGCACCTCCACAAATAACGATGTGTATGGAGTTACGAACCCGAACTCCAGTGATAGGCCAGTAATCTCAGACACAATAGGATCAGTCTCGCCTTCGACAACCATCCGGTCCATCAGTTCCCGTATCTTCGTGTGCGCCCAGAGTTTTGGAACAAAGCTGTTATCGGACCCGGTAACGGCTGGAAATGTCTTGTCAAAGCTGCAGCGGCCTGTGCGTGTGATCGCGTCGATGCTTGAGTCGATATTTCCTGTGCCTGCCGGATACTTGGCGAGTACGATGGCGTCAGAGCCTGCAAAGAGCGTGTCATAGCCTGTGTTCACGATATCGGATGCACGACGATATGAGAAGTCCATGTCGGTTATCACCGGTGTTGATATCGTCTTGTAGAATGTGTTCATCTCGGATTCAGCGTTCTTTCCAGGATAGAACTGTTCTGCCACCCCGCAGTTTTCAAGAGAGAGCGCTCTTAAGAAGTCATAGTTCTTTTCATCATCGATCCCAAACGCAATGGTGAATATGGACGCTTCCGCCACGTTTGCAGCTTTTACATTATCTCTGATCACATAAGGAGATGTTATGCCACCGGTGGGCTCTCCATCGGTGAGGAATACGACGATCGGGACCCTCCCCGAATCCGGTTCAAACATGCCAAGTGCGGTCAGCAGTGCCTCATTGATGTTTGTGCCGCCGCCCGCACCGAGTGCGTTCACAAAGTTCGCCGCGTCTGCCTTTGTCTGAGTGTTTGCTTCCATGAGCGCGTCCCGAAACACCATAACATCACGATCAAAGAAGATCACGTTGAAGTGATCATCAGGCGGTAGGTCTGTGATGATGCCTGTGAAGACTCGCTTCACCTGCGCAATCTTATCACCCCTCATCGAGCCTGATTTGTCGATCACGAAGATGATCTCCTTGTCAAGAGCCGCGGTCCCGAGGTCTTCAACCGATGGTGAGAAGATGTGCATCAGGTAGCCCTGCCCACCGGTTTCGTAGAAGAGCATCTCGCCGCTTAACGATGTGTTGTCGGTTGTGAAGACGATTTTAAGATCCCTGTCAGGAAGTGCCTTTGCACTGTATGTGACCCGTGCTTCTGTAGACGAAGTGTACTCTGTGCCTGCACCCTCAAATCCAGGGGTTTCCAGAGTGAGAATCCGGCTCACTGATGTGACTGTGATGTTTACAGACAAATCAGGAACGACGTGCGCCACATCGGTCTCTCGCAGTGACAGTGCGTACTCGTACTCACCAAGCATCTTTTTAACAGGCTGCTCGTAAGTCAGACGGATGATGATGCTCTGCTGGGGCTCAAAACTTAAGGAATAAGAGAATATGTTCTCTTCCTTCGTCTTTAAGACTCCAGCCGTTCTTCCTTCCGAGACTGCCGCCTTAAATCGCTCATCTGCCTCTTCCTTAGGGAGCACGTCTGCTTCGTACTCGACGCCGTCGATAAAGAGGCTGAAGCCTGAGATGAATGCGGAATCAGGGATCAGGAACCTGAACTCGTCGTCTGTTGCGGTATTGTGCGGGTTTGTGAGCTTCTCTTCAATGCTTGTGATCGCATAGCCGTTGTTCACATCCGCTGTGATGTGCAGGTAGTCGATGGTAGTGCCAGTGGCTGCACTTGAGATCTGGGCGCATCCTGCAAGTATTGCCAGTATAACCAAGCAGATGCCAATTCCTCTAAACGTCTGTGTTGTTACTGTTTCTGATAACTTAATTCTATATTCCATTTATATCTCCTCCAGTATCTTGTATATAATATCACTGCTCCTTCTTCCTTGACAGAACCGCTGCAATCAACACCCCGATCAGCGCAAATACCACACCAAATCCGGGCAACCCAAATAGCCCACTATGGTTCTCGTACGTGGATATTTCTTTCGGTGTTTCCGATGGTCCTGGTCCTGTGCCGGCAGACCGCACCCGGATCGGCAGCTCTAGCGTGTAATCCTCGGCATTTGCCATATCATCTCCGAAGTAGTACACCACCCTTCCTTCCACAGTGAAGTTGCCGACCTGGTTTGCAACGATCGCAACCTCGACATCCCTGCCAACACCCGGCCCAATCTCGTAATATGATGTGAACTGTCCGGCTCCTGACATAGCAAACCCGGAAGATGCAACGCTCATGCCGGATGGCGGGATTACGATCACCTGGACATGCATCACCGGCTTTGTTATCAGGTTTACAGCCGAGAGCTTGAGCAGGATGTTGTCGCCGATCACGACATCGGTCCGCTCACCATGCAGTTTCACACTTGCGTTCTGCGGCGCTGTTGGCAGAAGTCCAGCCGATGCGACGACTGTGAGAGGTGCAGCATCTGATCTCGCGATGTGTCGCTCTCCATGATCGTCGGAATACGAGACCTCTGCCGGATCCAGGTTAAACGTTCCGCTCGTGGGTGGCTTTATGACATACTGAAGCGTCCGCGACTCATCTAACTTGAGCAGCGGATACTCGGCATGTACCGAACCGCTCATCAACTTAAAACCCGGAGGAACAGAATCCGTAACCACGATATCCCTGATCTCGCCAGTTCCGGTTGCTCCTGCGTTTCGCACAGTCACAGTCACCGTCGTCGTATCCCCTTCCTTAATCGTATGCGGCGAGGGTACTTTTGTTACAGAGAGCGCGGTTGCAGGGTATATCTCAACCCGAAGCGATCCCGCGTTGTCGTCGTACGTGCCACGCTCGCCTGTCGTGAGGCAGTCGAAGATGCTGAACCTGATCTTCTCCCCTTCACCAGTGCGGTAGTATGTGTAGGTGTGATTCTCAATATCGCTTACTGATGCGCTTGCCCGCTCACCATTGAACTCGATCGAGTTAAACGGTTGGGTGTATGCATCTCCCTTGCCCATGCGAAACCGGGCATCGCCCCATCCCCAGCCCACGTCTCTTCTGAACTGGAAGACGCCAGAGACCATGATTCTATATTCACGGTCTTTCTCAAGGATTATTGATGATTCGACCGATGAACCAGTATCTTTTGGTCCGAGCGCGTAGACCTGGACCGTGTCAAGTGGAGAATCTGCGGATGCGGATACTTGTGTTACTAATACGATCAGCAGCAGTATGATGCAGCTGAGAGCTGCTTCCGGTATTCGATAGCTTCTATACATTTTTTATAACCTCTCTTATTGCAAGCAGATTCAGTCTCGACTGTGCTCTCAGCTCCTTATCCACAGAATCCGCGAAAATGATGTTTTTCCCGACAAGAAACTTAATTTCATCGCTTATATATTTATATTCTACCTTTTCCTTCCCGATAAATTCCGAAAGTATCCCCATCACCGCGTCAAACATCCCCTTATCTCTCGCTTCCAGTGAATACACAATCTCTTCTAATTGTCCCTTTCTTATCTTGAGCATCTCTTCAACCTTCCCTTTTCGGTCTTCCTCCGTATTCACGAGCTCAACCAGACATATTGGCTTGCCGCCGCAATAGTTCCATGCAACTACCATCTCATCATCGCTAAATTCATATTCCTCCAGAAATGCACTTGTCGTTTCCTCGTCAAAGTCATCCACCAGCAGATATCTGCACCGATCTTCCAGCATCGCCTCACTGTAAATCTGCTCTATGAACAGCGAATCGGAAGTCATCACGAATACGTGCGCCAGGTGTTTCTCCTTCGTCAGATCTATGAAAAAGTTGAAGAGTTCATAAATGAGAAAACCGTTCACTTTCACGTCTCCAATCTTCTGCAATTCATCCAGAATCAATACCGGCTGCTTTCCTGACGCCTTTACCTCCTCGAAAAGTCGCAATATGTATGAAAAAGCATTCTTCGGTTTAGTGTCCTTGAACACGTAATCCAGAAACTCCTTCGTTATTGGTATGCCTGCTACCTTTGTAATAGAAGAAACCAGTTCAGCTAGCGTTTCTTTTCTCTTCTTAAGCGCCCCATCAGTCTCCATCTCCATCTCGAACAATGACTCGATGAAATCATCGTAACTCGATAAGAATTTGGTCCTGAGATTTATGTAGAATGGGGCATAAGCTTCTGGCAGTTCTTCGATCAGGTGGCTGACGAGCGCGGTTTTTCCAGAGTTTA
>QMVM01000188.1 GCA_003661105.1 Methanosarcinales archaeon
AGATACCCTGCGAAAGATTGCGGATGTTTCCGAGAAGTACGGGGCGGCCGCGATAAAGATAACAAGCGCGCAGCGGATGGTTATTGTGGGCTTGAAGGAAGAAGACATCGATAGTGCATGGAAAGACCTCGAGATGAGTCCGGGTGCCGCGATCGGGCTATGTGTCCGGAGTGTTAAGATCTGTCCGGGAACAACCTTCTGCAAGAAAGGCATCTCAGACAGTCTCGGGCTTGGAATGGCTCTACATGATGAGTATCATGGTATGAACCTCCCCGCGAAGTTCAAGATTGGCGTATCCGGATGTCCGAACTGCTGTGGCGAGTCGTGGATCAAAGACCTTGGATTCTTCGGCTTCAAGAGCGGCTTTAAGGTAGTCGTTGGAGGCGAGGCTGGCAAGAAACCGAGGATCGGGAAAGAACTAACCTACGTCGAGTCGACTGATGACGCGATGAAGGTTGCAAGAAGCGTCTTTGACTACTACAAAGCGAATGCAAAGCCAAAGGAGCGGCTCGGAGACTTCATCGACCGGATCGGGTTTGATGAGTTCAAAAAGGGTGTATTGGAGTAAAGATTGCGGATCAAGAACTCTGTACAAGTCTCCGCACCGTCTATAGGACGAGAGAGATCCGATATTCCGGTTTCCCATTGCAACGGAGCCAATACTTGAGAAACGGACGTGACTGTTATGACCCGGAAGGTAAGAATACGCCCTGAAAGAATTTATCAGGTGATAAGTTGATGAACGAAGATAGAATTGACCTGTCAGAAAAGAGCGCAGTACTGCAGGGGGACGGTGAGACATACGCCCTGACGATTGACATGCCTGCAGGCTTGATCTCGCCTGATAAACTGCGAGCGATTGCAGATGTTTCCGAGAAGTATAGCGCAGCCGCGATAAAGATCACGAGTGCACAGCGGATGGTGATCATCGGAATCGGGGAAGAAGAGATCGATAACGTCTGGAACGACCTCTCGATGGTTCCAGGTGAACACGGGCTCTGTGTACGTAGTGTCAAGACATGCCCCGGGACCAATTTTTGCAAGAAGGCCGTTTCAGACAGTCTGAGTCTTGGATTGGCGCTACATGAGGCGTACCGTGGCACGAAACTTCCAGCCAAGTTTAAGATCGGCGTATCGGGCTGTCCGAACTGCTGCGGCGAGTCCTGGGTGAAGGATCTCGGATTCTTTGGCTTCAAAGACGGTTTCAAGGTGGTTGTTGGTGGGGAAGCTGGTAAAAAGCCAAGAATCGCAGATGAGCTGACTTACGTTGAGTCGATTGGTGATGCGAAGAAGATTACGCAGAGTGTGCTTGACTGCTACAAGGCGAATGCGAAACCAGGGGAACGGATCGGAGACTTCATCAACAGAATTGGATTTGATGAGTTCAAGAAAGGAGTAATATATAATGAAAATAGTTGATGTGAGGGCGGCTCCAGTCTCGCCAAACCCGCATGGTGTTCATGCGTCGATGATTCATGACACTGAGCATGGTCAGGCGGTGCATATCACATTGCAGCCAGAGGAGGCGTTGAAACTCCACGCAACCCCTGTGGATGTCTTCTTCTACATACTTGAGGGACGCGGCGTCGTCGAGATCGGCGGTGAGCGAGAGGAGGTCGTGGCAGATCAGCTCATCGAGAGCCCTGCACGAGTTCCGCACCGTCTGCTGAATGAAAGCGAGTCGGTGTTTCGTTTCCTTGTCGTGAAGACGCCACGGCCAAAGGAGAGTACGCGGGTGCTGTGATCCCGCATGAGACTGATCTATACGAATAGGAATGGACAATGAATGTACAAAATGCAAACCCCACCTTACGCCATATCGCAGCAGCGAGGCTCCCCGTTGTTCTGCTTTTCTGCCTGCTGATCTTATCAACCGCAACGGCTGCAACGGCAGCTCCCGGATCGCACGCCGGGATTGGCGAGTATACGGGGGCAGAGACCTGCCTTGCATGTCATCAAAAGGAAGGTGAGGACTTCGTAACGTCAATCCATAATACGTGGAGGGGTGAGGCGACACACGTCGTTGGAAAGGTGGGCAACATGACCGGTAAAGTCCTGGGTGTGAACGAGTTCTGTGTGGGTACTCAATCGAATGAAGCTATGTGCGGCAAGTGCCACGCAGGAGCTGGTACCTGCTGCAAATGCGAATGTGATTGCGCGGTTAAGAAGATGGTCTGTCCGATCGAGAAGATCGACTGCCTGATCTGCCATGCGCCGAACTACAAGAAGACCATGACCGGTCCCGACCCATCGATCGATGCGACGGAAGCAGCTCGAAACGTCATGATACCCACGCGTGCAATGTGCCTGCGCTGCCATGCAACGGCAGGCGGCGGTGACAACAACAAACGCGGTGATCTCGAACTTGCGATGGGTGCAGCCAAGATCTCGCGGGACCTCGATGTCCACATGAGTGCTAACATGACCTGTCAGGACTGCCACACGTTTAAGGATCATCATGTATCTGGCAGAGGTATGGACCTGCGGGTCGATGACACCGACACCCCGACCACCTGCGACGACAGAAGATGTCACGGCAGTAAACCACATTCCGAGGGATCGATGTACAACAAGCACACGGACAGGATCTACTGCACAGCCTGCCACGTTACATCTTACGGCAAGGAGCAGACCGTTGAGATCTCCCGTAACTGGGAGACCCGGCATCTCGAACATCTGGGTGCAGACATCATGTACCACGAGATGATCGTGCGTGAGAGCAACCCTGCACCGATACATGTCTGGTGGAACCGGTGGTCTGAGATCATGGATCTCGCTGACCCTGCCGTACTTGACGACGATGGAGTTGTTGTAATGGCAAAGCCAGTCGGGAGCATTAATGATTCCGCGTCAAAGATTTATGCGGCAAGGTTGCATCGCGGTAGGCAGCCATGGAACGGCACATATATGCTGCCGTTTAAGGTCATGACCGTTAAGACGACTGACAATATGACTCAGGCAATCTTTGATGCAACAGGCAGGATATTCGATCCGGTCCAGTACGTGGATGCCAAGCGGTACATGGGGCTATTCCATGGGGTCTCGCCAAAGGACGAGGCGTTGACCTGCACGGACTGCCACAAAGACTACGCGGTCGACTTTGAGGCGCTCGGATATGATGTCGAGACCGACGCATCAGGAAACTTGATCAGCGCAACAAAGCCGGGCGATAATCTGAATCTTGCCGATTTCCGTGCGAATGGCGACACAGATACCTGTACGTGTCCTGAAGAAACATGTACTATTCCAGGTCTCGGGATTGTACCGGCACTCGGAGGGCTTATGGCTGTAGCGTATCTGCTGCGGAGGAGGAACTGAATCGATTGAGATAGAGGTGGATGGTTTTGTCCATTCACTCTTTTTTATTTTAGTTATTCGTGATCTGAAACCAGAACTATACGATGGTTTCGCAGACACGAATGATACAAACACGAATGATACAAACACGAATGAGATGATACAGGAGGAAAGACATGGATGATATAACAAAAACAGCGATCATCGCTCTCGGCGGATTCGTTCTCGGCGTAATCGTCGTGCTATTTATAATGAAGATGGCAGCGCCCGGGATGATGATTCACGAGGTGAAGAGTCCTTATGACTTCAACACGACCGTTGATACGATAATCGCGAATGCAAAAAGCGAGGGATGGACGGTTCCGAAGACATACAACTTCCAGAAATCCATCCTGGATGCAGGAGCCGGTGATGTTGGCAGAACAGAAGTGATCGAGATGTGTCAGCCAGAGTACGCATCCGGGCTCCTCGGCGCGGACGATACCAAATTCGTTGCCGTGATGATGCCCTGCGCTGTCGCAGTCTATGAGAAGTCGGATGGCGGGACGTACGTCGCGTCGATGAATGTCGGTATTATGGGCAAGGTCTTCGGTGGTGCTGTCGATCAGACGATGTCGAAGGTTGCGGCTGACGACAAGAAGATACTCGGGTTCGCGCAAGTGATTTGAGATACGCGGTCTAACAATTTGTGTATTATGCTGAATGATTCAGGTTGTTCCGGTTTGAGAACAATGGGGCAATGTTCGTTCTTTTGTTCTTTTACCGGCAAGATCTACGAGATGTCCTCTGTTTTAGGTAATTTACCATCTCGTAGGTCTTCGCCCGCTCGTATTGTGCATAGTCGTCCTTCACCGGCTCTTTGTTATCGTATTCGAATGTTCCATCCCGGCAATTTTTTAAGTTCTTCCGCGCTGTTTATGGGCACAAGATAAAATCTACAACTAAGTATATAAATATAGTAGCACACATAATTAGATACTATATAACTTATGTAATGTTTCCACGATGATCGTATGTAACACTACAATTGTGTCAAGCGTATTGGTCAGAGCATTCTATGGTGCCGTGTGGTCGGACTTGTAAAGGTGGGTTGCGGATTGATAGGACAGTTGGCCGGATAATAGCATCCCGACGTCGAATGCATCGAAACGTTAAAGTATGTTATCGTAATATTACTGCGCATAACGTAGATAAACAGATTGAAATCGTAGTATCTATGTTGATATACCGAAGGAGGAATGTACTATACGGAATCAAAATACGAAAACCACACTACGCAATACTAAAACAGTGTCATTGATAATTGTCGCTCTACTTTCCTGTCTGTTGCTCGCGTCGGCAGTATCGGCTAAATCCGAAGGGGCGCACGCCAGCATCCCGGAATATACGGGTG
>QMVM01000189.1 GCA_003661105.1 Methanosarcinales archaeon
AATCAACATCAAAAACAGATATGTACGGGCGGACTGCCCGGAATTAACGCCTGTGGAGAAAGGTTGCATGAGCAACCGCTATGAATCAGGAAGCCCCGTTACTTGTAGCGGGGAGGAAGTCACAGTCAAACCGACCAAAGTGGCGATCTTAACGTCCGTATCTCAACGTCCGTTAATGTTTTTACCATTGGCAGGAACAGAGATACTATGACCTCCTCTGATGACCCCCAGATACAGCGTAAACTGATAGAGATTCTACGCGTGGTCGATGAGCACGGAGGTGCTGTTGGTGCACGGATCATTTCAGACGCCCTTAAGGAGCGGGGCTATCCTCTTGGGGAACGCGGCGTGCGATACCACCTACGCATCCTTGACGAGCGGGGATTAACCGAAGGGCATGGCTATGCCGGCAGGACGATCACCGAGAGTGGCAGAAGGGAGATCGAAGAGGCATTGGTCCATGATCGTATCGGGTTTATACATGCCCGACTTGAAGAGATGATCTACCAGACTGATTTTAACCTCGAAAAAGAGCAGGGACTGGTAATTGCAAACATAACTACCATAAAAAAGGAGGATCTCGATGATGCACTTCAGATTCTTCGGTATCTGTCGGAACACGAGATGAGCTGCCGGATTAGGATAATCGAGGAAGGTGCATCCGATCACACGGTCGTGGTTCCGAAGGGGCATGTAGGGATCGCAACGATTTGCAGTGCAACGTGTGACGGGATTCTCCTGAAACATGGCATTCCGGTCAACATCAACTATGGCGGCATGTTGCGGTTCGATAAAAATCAGGCATCGCACTATACCGATCTGATTGCTTATGCGGGAACAACCATCGACCCGATGAAGATATTTACCTCATGGAAGACGACCTCAGTTCTGGATGTAGTCGAGACCGGAGATGGACTTCTGCTTGCAAATGTACGAGCAGTTCCGGATTTAGCCAGAGATGAAGCATCAAATGTCCTGGATCGTGTAGTAGAGGCAGGCATCACCGATTACGTTACTATCGGAGACCCTCACAGTCCGGTTCTCGGTGCACCTGTTGTTGCGGGCATGACCGGAATCTCGGTATCTGCCGGACTGAACTCGATTGCAGCTATTCAAGAAGTAGGAATTGAGGTTGCGGTCGAATCGGTTGCTACGGTAATGGACTATTCGGAGTTTGAGACGGTGTGAAGATCTTAACCCCGCCCCACCTCACCCCGCCCCAAAAACACCCTGAAAAATAGAGTTCAGGCACAGCATCCCAGCCACCTCCACCATCACTGCCATAATACGCCTATGCCAACATGCAGGCAGTCTCCCTGTGCCTGAATACAAGGAATATCGCAGACTTCTGGCAGTTTGTCCTGTGCCTGACTCCCGCTGGCACCAGCACGCCAGTACCCGGCCCAAGTTCGATGGTGGACTCATCAGACTCGATTACGACAACACCACCGCTGTAGTGCAGAAAGAACTCATCATAATCATGAATGTACCACTTGCCCTCGCCCTCGCAGAGCACTGCACGAAGCAGCGAATCGCCCACAAAGACCATATCATGGGGGCGTCTTGGCGAGGTCAGTTGCTTTATCTCTTCTTCGAGATCGATGGCTTCTATGTCCATAATTTCGGTCATGCAGGTCCCATAACCTCCTTTGCTCTTACAATCTTTACTATTGCATTGTTATAAGGCGTCGGGATTCCGTATTCCCTGCCCAGTTCCACCACCTTTCCGTTGATGTAGTCTATCTCGGTCCTCTTACCGCTAACGATGTCCTGCAGCATGGATGATCTGTGATCCCGTGTGGGGGGAAGTTTTCGGTTCCATAGTATCTGCAGATATTCGTCAGGAGTTGCCATGCCCAGATCCACGCCCGCTGCTTCTGCCACAGAGAATGCTTCCAATATCATCTCACTGATGAGCCACCTGGTATCGGGATTGTCTGCAATCTGACCATAAGTTACCTGGAATATGGCAGACAACGGGTTTAATGCGATATTGTAGAGGGCTTTGTACCATATCTCCCGCATGATGTTATCGGATGGTTTTGTCGGGATTCCTGCGCCATCAAGCATCCTTGCAAGTTCCATTGCCCGCGAGGTCGGGTGTCCGTCGATCTCGCCCACAAGCGTCTCCGATGCGATGACCGTCACCTCAACACTGCCCGGTTCCGGCACTTCTGCTCCGAATATCGCCATCGCGCCAACCGTCCGCGCCTTGCCCACAATCCCTGCAAGTGTCTCCACGTTTCCAATCCCGTTCTGCATCGATACGACCGTGGTATCGGGTCCGATCATGGGAAGGGCATCTCTTGCGGCGGCATCCGTATCATACGACTTGACCGTTAAGAAGACGATATCCTGATATTCATCAGGCGGCGAGGTCACGGCACACAAGTCCGTTACCGTGTGATCGCCCCAGATTCCAGAGATGTGAAGCCCGTTATTCGAGATCTCGCTGATGTGGGGCTCCCTGCCTACCAGCGTCACGCGGTGCCCTGCTCTCGCAAGCATACCACCTGTGGCGGAACCGATGGCGCCTGCACCCATTATTGCAATGCTAACGATGCGCTCTGGTCTGGTCATGTTTATGAGTCTTTATCATTCCATATTATATCTCGTTTTCGATGCCGTCCGACTGCCGTCTCACGAGCGGCTGATCTGGCGGCGAATTTTTTTACATGACTGCACGGATGGGCACACCCTCCACCTCGCCCAAAAACTCCCTGAAAACCAGAGTTCAGGCACAGCACTCCAACCACTCTGGAATAATCAGAAATGATTAATACCAGCCAGATCAACAGATAATAGAGGCAAACACAATGGTACAAATATACTATGATGATGATGCAGATCTTGGTATCCTGGCTGGTAAGACGATCGCAGTGATCGGATATGGCAGTCAGGGGCATGCACAGGCACAGAATCTCAATGATTCGGGATTGGACGTGATCGTTGGCTTGAAAGATACCAGTAAGTCATGGGCGCAGGCAGAAAAAGATGGTTTGAAGGTGATGACCGTATCCGCTGCGTCTGCAAAGGCTGACATCGTCCAGATTCTCGTTCCGGATGAACTGCAATCGCAGATCTATGCGAATGAGATTGAGCCGGGACTTACGGCGGGCAATGCGATCGCATTCTCCCATGGCTTCAACATCCATTTTGGTCAGATCGTACCACCTGAGGGTATCGATGTCTTCATGATAGCGCCAAAGGCTCCAGGGCACATGGTTCGCAGGACGTTTGTAGAGGGTAATGGCGTGCCCGGCTTGATCGCAGTTCATCAGGATGCGACAGGGGCGGCAACTGAGATCGGGCTTGCCTACGCACGGGGGATCGGATGCACAAGAGCAGGACTGATCGAGACCACGTTTGCTGAAGAGACCGAGACCGACCTCTTTGGGGAGCAGGTGGATCTCTGCGGCGGGGTTACATGCATGATCAAGGCAGCATTCGAGACCCTTGTGGATGCTGGATACCAGCCAGAGATCGCATACTTCGAGACGCTGCATGAACTTAAACTGATCGTTGACCTGATCCACGAAGGCGGACTTGCAAAGATGTGGAACTCGGTCTCCAACACCGCTGAGTACGGCGGACTTACGGTTGGTCCGAAGATTATCAATGAGCAGTCGATAGATGCGATGTATGATGCGCTGGAAAAGATCCAATCCGGCGAGTTTGCACGGGAATGGGTTCTTGAGAGTCAGGCGAAGCGCCCGGTGCTAAATGCGCTCGAACGGATGGAGCGGGACCATCTGATTGAGGAAGTTGGTGCTGAACTCCGTTCGATGATGCCGTGGCTGGATTCTGAATAACAGGGTTTGTAAGCATAGGGATACAGATTACATCTGGATACAGCAGGCAAGACGAGAGATAAATATGAAGCGACTGACAGTGGTTCCGGAAAGGTGTTCGGGATGCCGGTTATGTGAACTATCGTGCGCCATCCACCGATTCGGTTCAAACAACCCGAAAAAAGCAAGCATCCGCGTCATATCGCTGTATCCACACCCCGTCGTCCAGATGCCGATCGTCTGCAAACAGTGCAAGGAGCCGGTGTGCAGGGATAGCTGTCCGACAGGCGCAATCACTATCGAGGACGGCATCGTAGCGATCGATGATGAAAAATGCATCTCCTGCCAGTCATGCGTCATATCCTGCCCAAATGGTGCAATATTTGTCCATTCTGACATTGATACACCTTTCAAGTGCGACCTGTGCGGCGGGGATCCGGTATGTGCGAACGTATGTCCAAAAAAGGCGATCTTGTTCGTGCCTGAGCACACGCTCGGGCAGGTGCACAGAATGGCGAGCGCTCTTGGGTACGCACATCTGCAGGAAGTTGAGTACTGGGAGCACGGTATTAAAAAGACGCTTCGGTACGCTGATATTGGGGAGGATAAGCTGGAATAGGGTCTCATCAATTTAATTTTTGGATGTTTTTATGATCTAATGAATATAAATAGGTTATATAAAAAAATAAAATTGACTGCCAAAGAAAAAGCCCCAGCTGCTCCACGCCCGAATGAATGGAGGCACCCGATGGGTTCGGGGGTATAGTGGTTAGGGTGCGTGCAGGAAGGTGGGGTGGCGATCAGACACAGAACAGACCGACTCATGGTTAGGCGCAGACAAAACACTGTATTTAACTTCAAAA
>QMVM01000190.1 GCA_003661105.1 Methanosarcinales archaeon
GAAAGCGGCGCATCTCCGCTTGCGTTTCCTGTGCGTCCCGGGTCAAGCCCGAACATTGGGTAGTCTGCAACTGCCGGAAACACCAGCGTGGCCAGCAGAAGCGTTGCAATCAGTAGATTTGAAGTTCTCATAGTTCTTAGCCTCCTATTATGTTTTGTAGTATCATCATTGCATCAAGCGAAGTCACCGTGCCATCGCCGCTCACATCAGCCCAATCAAGAGCGGGGATACTGCCAGCAGCCATCCGAAGAGCGAGGACTGCGTCTGCGGTGGTGGTTGCGCCACCACCACCCCGCACACCGCGCATGATTCTTTCATATTCACCCATAGTCTCCTGATCGATCGCTATGCTAAGCGTGGATATAAGTCCGTGTATGTATTCATCGAGCAGAGGGTTTCCACAGATATGGTGACAGCATGTCACGTGACCCGTTTCCACGATCGACTCAATATACTCAGTCACCAGTTGCCGCAACACATCATCTGATGGATTCCAGTAGCCCTTGCGCACTGTTTCCAGCAATCTACCAACCATTGACTGGTACGCATACGCGGTATCTCCTTTAAAGAACTCACCCAACCCAAGACCATATTGATCGCCCACATACACATCATAGACATCCTGCCACACATCATCGCTGATAAGATCAGGGCACGTCACCTCCCAGCCCCAGAGGTACTCAAAGAAATCGCTTATCTCACCAGCACCAGCATAGCCCTCGCCCATCATCCCCTCGATCCATGTCGGATTTAAGTATCTGGTGCGGAGTTCCATGTAGATCACCTCGCGAAGCGAAGAGACGGTCGGAACCTTGGTCGGATCGCTGTTGTCTGTGACGTATATATCAGCGCTATCAAACTCGTTTCCAGTGACCACCTTGTATGCTCGCACAAGCCCGCCCACGTACTGGAAGACATCATCGTTGTCGATGAACCCGTACAGGTTCGAGTTGGTGTTATGCACGATCGCATCGATCTGCGCCAGATTGAGCATGAAAACCTCCTCATCTGGTATGCCCCAGACCTCATCGCCATAGATGTAGTGCATCCTGCTGATATAGGTCTCTCCGATCACCGAACTATTGTTCCATGTGCTGCTTGCACCGATCACTGAATCGAGATTCGGCCCGTATGTGCCGGGTGCTTCAAGGAATATCCGTGACACTGTGAGGTATCTTGCATCTTCCTCCGGATATGGTCCGGTGTAGTTGCCTGTCGCATTCAGAGCCTCAAAAATCTCTTCTGAGTTCTCTCTGATATAGTTGTCATACAATGTAGCATTATCCGCGGCAGCAAGACGGATCGCGCGATCGATCAGCTTTAATTTCTCAGGGTAGACGTCCCTGTGCAGCCCTGAAGGGATTATCATGACATCGATCCTCGGTCGCCCGAGCTCGCTCTCATCGATCAGTTCGACATCATACACAGCACCATAGCTGTCCCACACAGGTCTTGCACCGACAAGATACAGGATCTCGGACTCAACGACCCCATAATCGGTCATCGCCCACGCCCAGAGAACGATCGCGGGTTTTCTCGGGTATGCGCCGTTGTGATCTGCCTGGTATCGCTCGATGAGTGCATCTGCCATCTTCTTTCCGGTCTCCCACTCATCCTTTGTTGGTATCGATCGCGGATTCATCGAATAGAAGTTTCGCCCCGTTGGAAGTGCACTTGGATCTCTTATAGGATCGTCTGCTGTAGATGGTGGGATGTATCCGCCGTCGAACCCCTTCAGTGTCCGGTTCACCTCGATCGTGCAGTTCGCAAGATCGCCTGAGAATCCGGCTGCACGGTTCAGGTATGTGGTGAGATTATCACTTGACTGGTTGAGCACAATCTCCTGTGCTTCTGTGGTATTTGTACCACTTAGAACCTCTGCGATGAGTTGTGCGGTGCAGATATCCAGTTCTTCTTCCTTATCGATCCGAAGCGGGTTTGGATAGTCATCATATCCGATTATATGTGCAACCTCTTCCTTGTACCCGTCGCGGAGCATCGAAATTATGAGAGAGTTCTTGGGTTCGCCCTCCGGAGGTTCGCCAAACGTGTGCAGCCCGTAGGGCATAAGCTCGGTCTTGATGTCATAGAGGTAATCAGCGAGTTCCTCGACAAAGAGATTAAACGCGGTGTCATCACCTGCTATGGCGTCCGGATCCACACCGAGATCCTCACTTAGGTGTAGTTCCATGCACTCTGCTATGATGAGGTTTTTACACTCCTGCTTCACAGTGCTATTGGTAGTTGGGTCACTGTAGAGCGATACAGTCCCTAACAGATTGGTCAGGTTCCCGTAGAGCCCTGCAGCAACGATTGGAGGCGTCAGATGCGTGATCATCGTTGCACTCCCCCGCCGCTTTGCCTGCGTGCCCTCCGCGATGCCGTCCATGATGTATGGATAGATCACAGGCATGTCCCGGATCAGTATTGCGGGCCAGCAATCATCAGATGATAATCCCGACTCCTTTCCGGGAAGCCACTCCTGTGTGCCATGCTTTCCGAAGTGTATGATAGCGTCCGCGCCAAACCCACCGGATTCCTGATCCTCTCCTAACCAGAGATAGAATGCAATGTACTGGTGATGTGGTGGGAGGTCTTTGTTGTGATACCGCACCGCGTCGTTCCGGAGTCGGCCCCGTGCCGGCTGTGGTGCAAGGATCACCTTTCCGGAGGAGAACGTTGGGATCACGAAGTACTGCTCTTTTGTAGTTTCATTCGTCCAGACCATAATCTCTCCCGGAGGCTCACCCCATGCTCGGACGACCTCTGCCTGCCGTTCTGTCTCAAGTTCGCCGAACCATCCGAGATACGTTTCAACAGGGAGAAGGGTCGCGGTCCCGGAGGAGACGAGTCCTTCAAGTTCGCCTGGTGCCCATGTCCCGATGTTTGTGCCCTGATGAATCATCAGATCGGTGAGCGTTTCTTCATCAGGCACATCAACTGTCACGTTGTATCCTGAATCGTTCATGGCAACGAGGATGTTTCGCAGACTCGAAGGAACATTGAGATAAGTTGCACCGAGATTGTCTTTGCCGCCGCCGTGATTGTGGTAGATCATCGCGATCCTCTTCTCATCATTTGGGGTGCTGTTCAGATGCGCCCAGCCGATAGCCCTGTCTGCAGTCCAGTTGATCTGCGTATCGATTGGCTGGTACTCGCTATCTGACACGTTCTTGCCAGCGATCACGATCGGATCGATGATGCCGTCCATTTCAGGAAGCCCCACCTGAAAGCCAAGGTCCAGAATTGAGATTCCATGGCTCGTCTCATTACGCCATGCGGCTGGAGCCATGTAGTACAACTTGACCGCTCGCATTACAGGCACGTTTAACATCTCAAGGTCTCTTACCCCCTGATCAACATCGCCCATGTTGATCCTGAATGACTTTACAGAGATTACGGCATCCACTATTGTCTCGTTGCTTACGATGTAGAACCTTTTCAGATCAGAACTTTCTGTGAACCCGATCGAGATTACGTTTGCACCTTTTTTCTCCAGTGTATGGACAAGTTTTGGTATTTCAGGTGATCTGGCAGCTTCACGCCAGCTTGCGATACCGATCGTAATATTATCCGGATTGTACCGGTAGCCGGGTTTGTTGGCATACCAATCAAGGTACTCCGATGTACTAATAAACGCTTTTGAAGTGTCCGGATGACGGATATGTGCTTTTGGAATCGAAATTGGGTCTTTTACATCTCCAATCAACCCGCAGAAATTCACTTCAAGATAGGTCATCAACCGCGCAATGTTATCTTCATCATAGTTGCCCCAATACTGGAGGATAAACGGATGTTCGTCGATCAGGTTGACATTTCCGAACACGTCATCATACCATTCTGAGTGGATGCAGATAATATCAATCCCGGCAGTGTTTGCGGCTTCGATTGGATTCTTCAGGTTTTCGGCAGTGCTACCACCAATGTTTTCGAGGAATATCAGATCATATCTAAGAAGATCGATTCCGCTTTGGACATCAGCAGGATTGAGGAGTGTGATGTTAAGATTGCTTCCAGCGGATGCGCTTTTTATAAAATCGTGACGCTCGACTGTGATGAAGATCGCTTCCGGTTTTTCGTCGATGACCTGCGTCGTGATCTCGATTGCCATCGTGGAGTTTTCTGGCGTGGTTTCGGAATCTCCATAATAGAATGTGATTACATCGCGGGCATCACTTGCAGCATTCAGCTCAAACTCGTTTGCGCCCAACCCCGGCTTCGGATCGTCAGGATAATTCACCCAGTAATGCCAGAACTCACCGCGGGTCTCATTGTTTGCAACCCCTGAAACTGAATCAATGAAGGCGTGACAGGAGTCGTTGATCGTGAAATTAAATCCGCCGTACATGGAAGCTTTGACGAATGCGCCGAGTGATGTGGTGCGGTTGATCGTATAGTTTGTTCCGCTGTTGTTTGCTGTGACATTCAGCGTCTCACCCTTGAGGAGTACTGCATTACCCTTCCGGAACTTCTCTGGAGTGCCGAATGCATACAGGTATCCGGTGTCTGATCCGATGAAGAGAATTCCGTCAGAGACTGATGGCTGTGCCATATTATAGTTACCAGTGTCGTAACTCCATTTCAAAGCGCCATCGTCTGCATCAAAACAGTAAACAGTTCCCTCTGCACTGTTGGCTGC
>QMVM01000191.1 GCA_003661105.1 Methanosarcinales archaeon
ATCGAGTCTCTTGGAGACTGGTAAACGATCCCAACCGTTTTTGCAAACTCTTTCCGGTCGATATCCGAAACCCCCCTTCCCCGGAAAGTAACCTCCCCGCCATCCGGCTTGATCGTGCCTGCGATCGTATATGCAAGCGTGGTCTTCCCGGAGCCGGTCTCGCCTACGAGTGCGAGGATTTCCCCCTCGTCGAGAGTGAGAGAGACATCACTCAGGACTCTAAGGTCTTTGTATGACTTCGAGACACTTTTCACTGATATCATGGTCGCTATGCCGCCGCGGTGGCAGACGACATAACCTCCATCCCTCCTGGTGCCGTCACCCCGCCTCGACACCGGATGCGGTTCTTTCTGCGAGCAGACACCGATCGATTGCGTGCATCTCGGCTGGAAGATGCAGCCGCTACGCGGGCTGGATCGAGAGAGCATGGATGGCGGAACTCCCCTCACACCTGCAAGATCCTTAGCACGCTCCATCATCGGAAACGAGCGGACAAGCGCACGGGTGTACGGGTGGCGTGGCGCGTCCAGAAGTTCATGGGACGGCAGGGATTCGAGAATGCTCCCGAAATAGAGCACCTCGCAACGATCAGAGCAGAGGGGCGCAAAGGAGAGGTCATGAGTTATCATGAGTACTGCTTTTCCTGCATCCACCTGTTCGTTTATCACCTCAGCAAGGTACGATTTCGTGATCGCATCGACAGATGCAACTGGTTCGTCGAGTACGAGGATTCCCGGGTCTGTTATCAGTGCCATCGCCATCAGGATCCGCTGGCGTTCGCCGGCACTGATCTGGTGAGGGTACAGGACATCGCGCCCTGCTTTTATCTTTAAGTAATCAAGCATCCTTTCGGATCGGTCCAGTGCGGTACTCCGGGATTCCCCGTTCTTGATCAGCGGTTCGGCGACCTGATCGATGATCCGGTGAACCGGGTTTAGCACATCCCCGTAATTCTGAAACACGATAGCGATCTCGTTCCACCTGATCGGTTCCATCTCCGAATCGGAAAGACCGGATATATCGGTGCCGTTCACGAGGATTTGCCCCGCCATCACTGCGTTCGGCGCCAGGAGTTTCATGGATGCGAGTGCGAGCGTCGATTTCCCGGAACCCGACTCCCCGACCACGGAAACACACTCACCCCCATTGATCTTTATAGATATGTTGTCCAGTACAGTTATATGGTCATCAGGTGAACCTGATATACCGTACTGCACATTCAGATTCTTAAATTGGAGTGGCATTGTTCCTCCGTAGTCTCGGATCGAATATCTCCTCTATCGCGTAAGATATGAGTCCAAGCGAGATGATAAGCAGTGAAAGTGCGATAACTGGCGGAAGCAGCCAGTTAAACCAGACATCGAGATATAGGTAGCGCATCGCATAACTTATCATGATCCCGAGACTCTTTGTGGTCGGATCGAATATTCCGAGGAATGATAGTCCTGCTTCCATGAAGACTGCGACCCGTGCCTTTGTAACAAAACCCATCGCATACAGCGGAAAGAGTTCCGGCATGATGTGCTTATACATGATATAGCTCGTCGGTGCGCCCATGTTCCTGGAAGCTTTCACGTGCAGCTTTGACTTAAGCGAGAGCGTTTGTGCCCGCACACCCCTTGCCGTGGTCTGCCACATCACAAGCGAGAGCGTGATTATCAGAACGGTGGTGGACGGCTTGAAGTATGCTGCAATCAGTATCAACACTATGATCGTTGGTATCGCAAGCAGGGCATCGGCGAGTCTCATGACGAGCATGTCATACGTCCCGCCGATCAACGCGGCAGAGACGCCGAGTACGAGCCCGATAGTACAGGTGATGGCTGCAACCGCTATTCCGAACAGAATCGAGGTTCGAAGTGCCAACAGAAGCTCGCTTGCAATGTCATAACCGATATCATTGGTTCCGAGTAGATGCTCCCACGATGGCGGCTGGAATGCCGGGGATGAGTAATCCCATGGATCGTGCGGTGCGATTACCGGGGCGAGGATCGCTGTTGTGGCCAGGAATAAGAGGAGTACGAGTCCGGCAACACCTATCTTGTCCTTTGTAAACTCCTGTAATGATTTAATATGCATATCCAACCCTCGGATCGATCTTTTTATACATTATATCCACGACAATGTTGATCAGGAGTACCAGAATCACTGATACTGTGAGAATCCCCTGCATCAGTGGCAGATCACGGTTCGATATCGCATGATACGTCAGAAACCCGAGTCCAGGGTACGCAAAGATCGTTTCGATGAAAAGCGCGCCCGTTATGATGTATGCGAGCCTGATACCAATCTTTGTTGCGAACGGGAGTATCGCATTCCTTGCAGCGTGAAGATACTTTATCCTGCGCTCCCTGATGCCCTTTGCACGGGCTGTGAGCACATAAGGCTCGCGAATCGTGAGCATCATGCTGTTTCTGATCAGGAGATAGTCGCCGGGGATCATAGAGAGCGTGAGCGTTGCAAGCGGCAGCACAAGATGCCAGAGGACGTCCCTGGCATACCCGATGCCCTCTGCACTCGAGTACTGTGTCATTGCGCCTGCACTCGGAAACCATCCGAAATACAGGCAGAATACCGTGAGCGCGGTGATGCCGATTGCGAGAGACGGGATGCCGTCGAGCAGCAGCATGAACGTGAGGAGCGCTTTGTCGAACCGTCCGCCGCGCCGCCACGAACTCTCCACGCCAAGCACAATTCCAGCTATGGCTGACAGAACAAACGAGGTGCCCACAAGAAGCAGCGTCCACGGCAGCGCATCCATTATGAGACTTGCCGTGGATGCGTGGCAGATGTAGGAATATCCAAGATCTCCGTGTGCGAGTTCTGAGAGATACGTAAAGAATTGTTCGTAAAGCGGCAGGTCAAGCCCGTGCATCCTGACGAGTTCCGCATACATTTCATCAGTCATCACCACCTCGTGACCGCTGTACATCGCAATTATCGCGTCGCCGGGCAGAAGCCGTGGCAACAGGAAATTGAGGAAGAGGAGGATAAAGATGGTTAGTATGTATGCTACCACCATCTTCACCGCCCTGTTTCGCATGTTATGGCTTCCTGTTAGAGCGTTTCATCTGCATGGTCACGAATGCCATCAGAATTGCGATCACCGCTAAACCCGGTGCGATCGGTGTCTTCTTCACAGTAGTCCCGGCCTCTGTAGCTGTTGTTTCCGTTGTTCCTGCTGCTTCTGCCGTTCCTGCCGTTCCTGCCGTTCCTGCGGTTTCACCAGACATAGCGCCATCGCCATCGCCATCCCCGATCAGAGCGAGCTTGTTCTGCGGGATCGGGATTCCTTTGGCGATTCCTCCGGTCGTGTAGAACCACTCGACTCCGGCATCGGGATCGTACGCGTAGTAGCTTGTCGGGCAATAGAGTGAGATTGCGGGAAGTTCCCTTGCGTAGACGTTCTGCGCCTCATAGACCGCAGCACGTCTCTTTACGGGATCCATCTCGTGCATCAGATCGTCCAGAAGTCCGTTTAACTCCTCGCTCCGGTTGTATCGTGCGGTATTCGGACTTGGCTTGGCTCCCGGTGTCTGAATCGTCTTCTCATATAGGATCTTCGGGTCGCCGCCGATGCCGCCATGTCCTGAGATCGCAAGATCAAAGTCCCAGTTGATCACCTTTGTATCGACCACTTTTGTGTCAAGGGAGGTCAGATCGACCCGTATCCCAACTTTTTCGAGCTGGTTCTTGAGGATCTCTCCGTCCCGGTCTGGCGCGGGCTGTCCACCGGCACCGATCATCGAGACGAGTACCTGAAGTTCCAGCGGCTTACCGTCCTTTGTGAAGACACCATCCTCCCAGACGTATCCGAGCGTTGAGATCATTTCCTTCGCCTTAGCGGGATTGTATGGGTAATCAGGAACGTTCGGGCTTGCCCACGCGCTCTCGGATGAGATCAATCCGTAACTTGCAGGCTTTCCATATCCTCTTAAGGATTTGTCCACGAACTCGCTCTGGTTGATCGCATAGCAAAGAGCCTGCCTGAATGTGCGATTATCAAGCGGCGCTGTGTTGTGGTTGATCATCAGTTTCTTGTTCCAGTAATGCGGACCCTCTATCACGACAAATCCGCCCGCTCTTATGGTATCTGCCATATCGGGTTTCACATCAGCAAAATCAACCTCGCCGTGCTGAAGCGCCATCTGTGGGTCGCCTGTCTTCACATATATCAGCTGGTCAATGATTGGTCTTCCGAGATGATACTCGTCGAATGCCTCATACCGGTAGGATCCGTGCGCCTTACTGAAATCGGCGTACTTGAAAGGACCGCATCCGATGAATGCACCATCCTCAACAAAGTCCATCGGGTTTGCGACGTTTTTCCAGATGTGTTCTGGTAGAATTGGCATCGTGCCACCGATATCCTCCATAAACGGCGCATACGGACCGTTCATGTATATCTTGACCGTGTGCGGACCTATCACTTCTGCCCGGTCCACACTCTCGAGAACGACCCACCCATAAGGATGCTCCTTCATATACGTTATGGTAAAGGCGACATCACCGGCAGTTACTGGCTTGCCGTCGTGCCACTTTGCATTCTCTGATAGATTAAAGACGTAAACATCTTCTTCGAGATCGTATTCCCAGTCTTCTGCCAGCAAGGGAAT
>QMVM01000192.1 GCA_003661105.1 Methanosarcinales archaeon
ATGCGATCAAGACTTGATGGGATGGTGATCGTTCCACTTGACTTGCCGGCTTTGGAACTGATAGCCACATCGATCCTACCGATCCGTCCGGTCTTCTGGAGATCGCGCAGGTCCAGATCGCTGCCCAGCAACCCCTCGGTCTGTCCGAAGATCGCTCCGACTACATCAGGTCGTTCAATGAGTCCATCTGTTGATATTGTAGCTTGAATGACGTATTTCGTTGTATCAGAATCTTGCATATAATTCACCTCTGTATTAATAGTCTACTGGTTAACCCGCTCACACCAATGCATTCTCATAGTAACGCGCTCTATTCCGTGTTACGGTTTATTGCATCTTTCTACAATCTGTGTGAATATGATGGATGATTAATCTCTGATGTTCCCCCGAATCGCGTCTGGGTTCTGCCTCGGAAACTTTTGAGATCGTGCAAGTGTGATTAACCGGAAACTACTTTTTTATCGGTTACGGATAGTTTGTCGGTGACGATATAATAAGGTTGTGGTTCCTGATATTATTTGATATATTTTATAATATCCTGCCGCAGTCTCGTAATATGCCGCTTAAGCCCCTGGACGTCCTTTATATCCTTCTGCACCAGTTTCTTCAGCCGGGAACGCAAGTCTGTGTCGATCACCACATCACGGGACTGTAGATATCTAACGATCTGCGTTGAGAGTTGGTTGCCCCTGCGATCCCAGTCCGTAAGCACAACCACAGAATCGTAGTTGCTCGCAAGCGAATCCGTAAAGTGCAGCAGGGACTGCCCGCATGGCGACTCGATCGCGCCGCATACCCCGAGATTGCGCAGTGTCGACTCGTCGTTTCTCCCCTCCACCACGATCACAGCACCGCGGTCAGACATCTCTATGAGGTCCTGCAACACGCGCTCGATCAGTTCGTAGCGGCGAACCGCATCCTTAGTTCTCGCGGTCATGCTCAAAAAATAACGATAGCGTCCGGATCACGTCCGCCCTGGCAACTCCGATCAGTTCGATCGACTTCCTTGTGCTCGCCTGACCCTTCAGCCGGATCTGTGCAGAACTTATCCCGAATAATCGTGAGAACTCCCTGATCAACTGTTTGTTTGCCTTACCCTCGATGGCTTTTGCAGACACTTTCGCACGAATACGGTTTCGCGACTCATCGTATCCGCTCGGGACTTCTGTGCTTCCGGATCCGGGTATGACCTTTAAATCGATCATCACACCATTTCCGGTATCTTTTATGGCGTCTTCGTAGGACATTCTGCTTGTTTTTGTGGTTGTAGCCCGGACGCACTAACTCCGTGAGATCATCCACTGGATTTTTCCGTTGTCATCACAGTACCCTCGTGCCGGGCAATATCACCTGTTCCACACCGGGGTTGGCTTGGCAGTCATCGATAGGTTTACCAGTAACTCCTGCAAGGACCTATTCGATGTGGTTATGTGCCCCGTTCTTATGCTCCGGTGATCATCGATTCACACCAGTCCTCGAAGATGGGGTATTGATTGGATAGGCATCATGGTATATATCGGTTGCTGTGAAAGGAGGAGACGATGCCAGTATACGTAGCAGATTCATCAGTATTCATTCTCGGAATGCCGCTTCCCTCTCGGGTGCGGAACCGGATTATCACCACGCCCGAGGTTGTTTCCGAGCTTGTAGACATAAAATCAAAAATGGCATTCGAGGCAGCGCTTCTGTCTGGCGTGGAGGTCGAGCCGCCACTCGCCAACCTCATCACAGAGGTCAGGTCTCATGCAGGCAGAACCGGTGACATCGAGCGGCTATCTGATACCGATATCGGCATTCTGGCAAAAGCCCTTGAACACGGTGGCATCCTCTGCACCGATGATTATGCGATCCAGAATGTAGCAGAGAGTCTTGGGATCGAAACAGAACCGATCCTGCAGGATGGGATCAAAGAGACGTTCGAATGGGGCAGGCGGTGCAAGGGCTGCGGCAGGCGGTTCGAAGGTGATGTACGGATCTGTCCAATATGTGGAAGCGAAACAAAGGGCTACAAAAAGAGCAGAAAGGTTTTAAAATGACTACAATTGGTATCGATATCGGAGGCGCAAACACAAAGATTGCATCGGCAGATGGGAGCATTGCAGAGATACATTACCTCCCGATGTGGAAGGACGCAGCACTCCCGGACCTCCTATCAGCTATCGCAGATCGGCTGACGCCAGACAAGGTCGGGGTCGTGATGACCGGCGAACTTGCCGACTGCTTCGAGTGTAAGGGGCAGGGAATCGCATTCATCTCTGATGCCGCCCTGCACGCATTTCCGGAGAGTGAAATATATTATCTTAACAATAAATGCGAATTCACTGGATGCGATGATCCCGGTCTTGCCGCGGCGAACTGGGCAGCATCGGCAGGTCTCCTTGCACGAGATTGCGACTGCGTCTTCGTGGACATCGGCAGCACGACAACAGACATAATCCCGATCGCGGGAGGTGCTGCACGTGCTGGCGGCACGGACTTCGAGCGGTTAAAGCGCGGCGAACTCCTGTATTCGGGCGTGCTCCGGACAAATCTCGCAGCACTCCTCGACCGGGTCGTCCTCGACGGCGCCGGGTGCAGGGTATCGTCAGAACTCTTCGCGATAACAGCAGATGCGTATATCGTGCTCGGAAGGATTGGAGAAGCGGATTACACCTGCGAAACGCCAGACCATGCAGGAACAACGGTCGCGGATTCGATCAGGCGGCTTGCACGCATCGTCTGCGCAGATCCTGACGAGATCGGAGGTTCTGGTTCTGGCGTGCGCACCATCGCAGAGCAGGTGCAGGAGAAGCAGGTGCAGGAGCTCTCAGGCGCAATCGATGATACTCTTACGCGGCACGGGCTTAATCACGTCATCGGCACCGGGCTTGGCGAGTTCCTGATCAGGGATGCGGTGGAGCTGCTTGATGGGGTGGAGTGTTCATTCGTGTCCGGGATGTATGGGGAAGACGTGTCCAAGGTGTTCCCTGCGTATGCGGTTGCGAGATTGGTTGAATTTGGATAATTCACTCAAGTCTGAATGCAGGAATCCAGTCATCATACCGCTTACCATTGGCATCCACAAACTCTGCGCACGTGATCTCTCCATCCGGAGTTGTTAAGATTGTAGTGTGATGGATCTGCGGATAAGAGCCGGTCTCGATTGTGTAGTTGTATGTATGATCCGCTAACAGTGCAAATTGCTTCTGAAATATTATGTGATGACGGTCGCCGCGATAACCATTCCACATGCCCTTTACATCCACATCATTCCCGTAGATCCTGACATACTCGCTGTGGCCGCCGGTTCCGGCACACGGGTAGGTGTACATTTTACTGATGTTGGTGACATCGTGCAGGGGTTTAATCGTGCCGGTATGTCTTCCTGAGATACTCGGGTATGTTCCGGCGCCTGTGTCGAGTTCGCTGACTTGTGAAGTCGAAACCTCAAACCGGAACTCGGCAGTATCATTGACGTACCCGGTCTTACCCGTATGGATCGTAACGTCGTAAGTACCATACAGGGAAGTGTTTGTGAAAGTTCCATTGCAATGTCCAACCAACCCCTCTGCCATGATGACCCATTCGACCGAACTATCCGGCTTTAGGATCTCCGCGTTTACGCGGTCGGCTGTGATATTGCATCCGGTTTCATTCTGCACAACACAGGTGATTGTTACGGTCTCGTTCAAAGCATAGATCGATTTGTCGGTCTGAGCCTGGATGACATTAAGTTCGTTTACAGGCATCAACCATCCACTCTCGGTCATATACGGATAAAGATCAAAACCATCCGTAGGATGTGGTATGCTGGTGTCGCCTATGCCATCGCCAGCGGTGCCATGCTTTCCGGTTCCACTGCCACTATCAACGCCCGCGTAGTCGGACCAGTAGTTTCCTTTGAGGAGAGTGGGGTGGTGCCAGTCGTTATCTGCGGGATTGTTGTCGTTTGCACTATTGGAATTGTTTACAAGGTTGTTGTGGAAAACAAGGTTATTGCTCGAAGAAGACAAGTAGACGCCGTAGCCGTTGTTCGATCGCAGGGTGTTGTTCGTTACGGTGTTAGAGTTGCTGTAGTCCCATATACGGATGCCATTACCCATATTGTCAATCATAGTGTTGTTTGTTATGGTGTTAGAACTGCTGGAAAAATAAAGCTCGATGCTGCCATACGTACAATTACAAGCCGTATTGTTGATCAGGGTATTACCTGTTATGGTGTTGCTGCCGGATGCATCCAAATAGATGCCGGGATACTCGTTGTTAGAGGCATTGTTGTTAATTATACAGTTGCCATCAGACGATCTCAAGAGTATGCCACTACCGCAACCGGTACTGCTTGAAGCGTTGTTATCACATATCGTGTTGTTGTCGGAGTGGTCCAGATAGATACCATTGTGGTTAATCAAGACATTGTTGTTCGATATGTTGCAGTGGTCTACATCACAAAGATATATTCCGGCACGTGCACCCCATCCAGTTGCTCCCGTCGCCGTAAACCCTGAGATATTCTTGACTTTCAAAGATAGCTGAAACGACCCCCTTTTCCCAAGATTTTTCGATAGCGTGCGCCTGCGCCGGTCATTTCAACACATAGTCCCCTACTAATTAATAATCAATTCTACCCCCACTC
>QMVM01000193.1 GCA_003661105.1 Methanosarcinales archaeon
CCCTATCGTGCTGATTGTCCGGATCAGAGCCAGAACGATCGGAGTGATCGCGATGATACCGACAAGTGCCGACCTGTAGAAGAGCGATGCCACGACAAAGACCAGCACAAAACCGGCGACTGTTGTAAATCCCATCTCAGATTCCATCTGCTTGCCAAGTGCATAATCCATCGGACATATTCTACGAAGTGCGCGCTCACACCATCCGGAAACGAGATTGTGCCAACCTCCTGCTCGATTTCCGGAATTGTGTGATGGAAATGCTGATGTTGGTCTGGAGTTCTGTGGAATTCTTATCAGTTAAGAGAATAGGTCACTACAGTCGTGATCTTGTAGTATATATTGAATGCTCACTATTTTTGGATGGTCTGCTGAACTGTCCGGTCTAATTAGCAGTTTCGGAATGGCGGCTGTTGCCACTGTTTTTGGGACTTTTGCGTATCAAGTCTCATCATTACCACACGAAGCCTAAAATAATCAGAGGTCACAGCACATAAACATCCACTCAAGGATCAAGAGGTACGATGGAGAGATTCACAAAATATCCGATCTGTGGCGCAAGCGTCAGAACAAGGTACCTGCAGAGTCTCGACTCAAGGGGGATTGCAGGTGCAAAGCGTCCACCCCTGAGTAAATTCTATGAGGCAGAGCAGTGTTTTGACAGAACACCTGAGCTAAACCTAAGATGTCCCCCTGCCGCAAGGAATCCCGCCATGCTTTACCTGCTTTGTGGGATGCGAGAGAAAGCATCGAAGGATCGTAGGTGGGAGGATTATTTCTAATCATGCGTTCCGGAATGAACCTTATGGCGCCGGCAGATTCATTTGAGACTGCCATCGGCGTGATCGAAGCGGGAGCGGACGAGATATATCTCGGACTTGAGAACGAGAACTTTGTGAACCTGAATCTCTCGGGACGCGGGCGTGGCTGTAACGTGCCCACACTATCGGAACTCGAAGAGATCGTAGAGTTTGCCCACGAGCGTGGAATTCCGGTGGATTATACAGTGAACACCCCATTCTTAAGCGACGAACTCGAAGAGATGTTCATATCGCACGTCATGGCTGGCGTGGACGCGGGCGTGGATGCGCTGATTGTAGGAGAACTTGGTGCTATGCAGCTAATCAATGAGATGGACACGGGGCTACCGGTTCATGCAAGCGTACTCTTAAACACGTTTAATTATGGGCAGATCGAACTCCTGAAGAGCTTAGGCGCAAGCAAGATCGTGCTGCCGTTTAAGATGGAACTCGCTGAGATCAGGGCGCTATCAGAGAGCGGAATCGATCTCGAGATATTCGGGCAGTTCGGATGCTCGAATATCAATGGCACCTGCCACCTAATCCACAGCGCGGGCGAGAGCATTAATCTCGGACTTCCGTGCCGTTCGAACTATCATGTCGGCGGCGAGGTGCAGCGGGTGCATCCGATCCTCGATGCGGGCACGGACTGCTCGCTCTGCAGCATCCCTGACCTGCTCGAGATAGGAGTGAGCGCATTAAAGATCGTTGGAAGGGGCATGAATCATGAGATGATCCGGGAGATCGTGCATATCTACCGGAGGTGCATCGATCTCGCACTCGATGGTGGCGATCCGGGCGCGATCCGGGAGTATGTACTCACAGAAGAGCCTTTCTGGCAGATGTTATGTGAGCAGAGGAGATGTAAGTACCTTAAAACACCTATTACTGATTCGTACGTGTGATTATAATGATTGAACTGAGAACATCTGATTATTCGAAGATCGAAGCGATTACCGGGTTGATCGAAGATGTGGATATTGGTTCAGGTGTCCGGATCGGGGTCGGGAGTGAAGCGTGCGTGCACAAACTACCCGCGACCCCGGAGATCGCACAGGTATCCGACCTCGGTTGCATCGATGGCGTGACGCTGATCACCCCAATAACGCCACAGAAGCACTTCGATCGCGTATGTGGGTATGTGAACGAGGTCGCAGATCTCGGTATCAGGAACCTTCGCATCGTCGTAAACGATCTAGGAATCCTCCACTCCTGCGAGATCGATCGCCCTGTTGCCGGAAGGGGCATTGTGCACACCTCAGAAGCGTGCCCGTGGGTGGATCACATCCTGCGGGATGAGAGCGACTACGTGAAGGATGCGTATCTCCAGACCAATCTCAACTATTCGAGAACCTGCACCCTCCTGAAAGACATGGGCATCGAGGGAATCGAGATCGATCTCCTGCCCCGGACGGTTGCGGCGGCAAGGAGGCTCGACTTTGCTGTTTATGCGCATTTCGGGTACGCGGTGGTCGCTTATGCGCGGAGTTGCCACACGGCACGATTCTATGGCGAGTTGCCGCCTCTGTGTACACAGTTCTGCAATTCGCCGCTGGAACTGGAACTTCGGGATATCTTTGATCTGGAGAGTCTCTCTTTTGCGCCGCCGGATGCTGATGTGGCAGAGGTGTTTCCGGTGCTTTATCTGCTTGGGAATACGATCTATATGAAGAGCGATTGCTGTGATGCTGCGGGGATGGACGGGGTTATTGTTAACTGCGATATGTGCGCACCATCCTCCGAAATATTACGGCTCTCTGGTAATTCTATTTGAAAGTATCTCGTAGACGAACCTTGCCGGTATAACGTTATGTGCTTACAGATGGCTGCACAGCATCGGCGCAGCCATCTCTTGGTGCTGATTTTATCATAAAGTTATGTTGGTACCCTATTGGGTTGTGGAATTATCCTTCTGTTGTTCTGCTGAATTGGGGGTGCTGTACGGGAAGGTGGCGTGCACGATTCTTGTGTAAGGGGTTGTTTCGCAACATGTCTAAAATTGCAGATACCATAAAAAGCGTCGTCCACAAGACCGCTATACTTAAGTATCATGGCAGTATTGATCATGGCATGGGGCGATGCGATCCGATAGCAGATGGCAGTACCACTGCCGATCTGACTGCGAATGAATCCGCCGGCATGGATGGTGCGATAAACGGCATGAAATCGCTCTACGTGGGATCTGTACCGGGTACGGGCTTTGATGACTAAGTAAAAAGGAGGGGAAAATTATGTTGGATTGGATTAAAAGGATACTACAACCCTGTATATGCGATCAACAACCGCTTTTCACGTTCAAAGAGACGCATGATATTTCCGGAAGTGAACTCATGCGTGTAATTAGCAGCGCATACCCGGATGCACGTATTTACATTGCAGATGCGGCATACAAGCACGTAAGCTATGACGAATTGTTACGATGGCTAAAGGAAGATTCACTCGATCAGATGCGATGGGTTGACAATATATGGGACTGCGACAATTTCGCGGTAGAGAGTTACTGCAGGGCGCACAAAGTCGTTGGAAATCTTGTTTATGGTGAATGCTGGGGCGATACACCGACAGGATATCATGCATTTTGTATTGCATATTGCGATGGCAAGATAAAAATAATCGAGCCACAAAACGATGATACAAACGACTTGAAGAAGAGCGATTACAAACCAGATTTTATTAAAATTTGAACTATGTAAGAAGATCCGGTAAACGCAATTGTGTTTCAATGTAGCAAACGGTTGGTGCTTAACACCCAAACCAAAGGTGTACGAATGTGAGCGAACAAGAGAGTACGAAGTCGCAAAAATATGAGAATGGCAAGGAAACGCTGTGGACCTGCTCTATAGAACATTTGCTGAAAAAAGAGAGGATCACAGTCTGGATAACCCTGCCCGGAACGTTTGCACTCGGATTCAAAGGGGTATTGAAAGGAGTTGAAGTAATCGAAGTGATCAAACGTATAGGGACGTTTTGGTTTGGAGCAGAAGCCGGGATCACGGGTTCCGAAGCAAGAGCTAACCTTTAACTCCCCGGAACCCACCAACAATCTCAATGAAGATATTGCTGCCCTACGGGAACGGAAATGTCTCTGTCGAAGTGCCTGACAAAAATCTCGCAGGCATCGTCGAGCCGCAGGAACTCCCAGCGGTCGAGGATGAGGAATCCGCGATCGTTGATGCGCTCACCCATCCGGTAGGGCGCAGGCTCTCAGAGATCGTACACGCTGGAGATCAGGTTGTGATCATTGCAAATGACATCACCAGGATCACCCCGACAAAGAAACTCCTGCCGCCACTTATCACCTATCTGAACGACATAGGAATCCCTGATTCCGATATCGGGATCGTATTTGCAACCGGATCGCACAGAAGACATACCGAAGCTGAACAGAGGGAGCTTGTCGGTGATGGGATCTACAGCCGCATATCGTGCATCGATCATGATCCTGACAATTGCAGACGCGTCCGGGTTACGAGTAGTGGGACGCCGGTTGAGATATTTGCACCCGTTCTCGATGCGGATGCCGTGATATGCACAGGCAGCATCGAGTTTCATTACTACGCAGGATACTCAGGCGGGCTTAAGTCGCTGCTTCCCGGAGTCTCGTCGATTGCAAGCATCGGGAAGAACCATGCGCACATGATCCACCCTGACGCGGTAGCTGGGAGAACTGATAGTCCGGTGCGTCAGGATATCGAAGAAGGGACTTCGCACATATCAGAATTCATATTAAACGCAGTATTAAACAGCAAAAAGGAGATCGTTGCAGTCGTTTCCGGC
>QMVM01000194.1 GCA_003661105.1 Methanosarcinales archaeon
CCTCTTTTTGTCATTTCGACCGTAGGGAGAAATCTTTAATGCCTGTATTTTCAGTACGATAAGATTTCTCGCTTTGCTCGAAATGACAGTTTTGGTTAGTTTTCGTTCAGACACTAGTTAGGATATTGTGTGAGGGGGGAAAATCGCAAACCATGCAATTTTGTCCGCTTGGATCGATACGCAGTGCCAATGCCAGGCATATCTTCGATAGCTTCAAAGGTTTTCTTTGCGGACTGATGAACTCGATCGGCCGCAGCGGGATTATCTTGAGCAATATACCTCCACAGATTTATTAAATCCTCTTCCGCTGCTGGAGTCTTAAAAATCACGGGTATTATCTGGTTTGATCTGTTTTTAGTAATGCTTGTGCTTTCTCTCGCAGGGCAGACATATTAAGTGGGGTTGATTTTCCGCTTTCAAGTCCTTCCATCAACATTTGATCTATTTCGTCCCTATCGTGCCGTATTAAGTCGCGCAAGTAATCACTGGCGCTCTGATACTCGCCTATGTTTACACGGGCTGCGATAAATTCCCGCATTTCATTGGGCATGGATATATTAAGCGTTGCCATAGTGTGGTCTCCTTGTCGTTTTGTTTACCTATTATTATAATACGTATGGCAAAGTTTGCCAATTAGGTAGCGCAAAAAAAGTGGGTTTTTGTTCAAATGCCCCAAGCTTTTCGGTGAACCCTGAACCCATGAACGGTTAAGAAAGGAGGGATATTGCTTTCCTCTATCCCCTGATCCCTGAGTACTTGAGGGATTTAGGGGACGGATTAATCATGTCATCACCAGGGGTTTGAATCGTCCGGATATTTTTTCTTAACGACTGCGACCGGAATGACTTTTGGTCGACCTGAAAAGAATCTTTCTTGTAAGCGTTTACAGTGCACCGCATATGCTTTGTTGTCGGGCATTTGAAGTACAGGGAGTACGTCTGCGTACCTGTATGCCTCGCATCTGCAGCACCCTGTGAGCGGTGAAGATTTTTCTCCCTTTTCGCCGGTATCCTGCACCGATAATGCGTATAACGCTACTACGATATGTAAAACGAACTGTAATTCCGTATTCCAACATTCCAATTGGGGCCGAAGTCCCTAAATTCCCTTTATATCAATGGTAAAGGCCTATGTCCACGCTAAAAAGAGACCGTGTGGAGTATGTGACAACGCCCATTTATTCAAATAGTATTATTCGTTCGGTCCTTTTTTAAAGTTCCGGTTCTGATTTGACGATAAATATATTGTCCCAACAGCTATCGTTCATTTGTACACAAGATTCGCGAACCTGATAAGTCCGCAGCGAAGCAAATTTATCGAAGATTCATAGCAGATTCCGTGAGGTTCAGATTGGGCAAGGATAGTATCCACGGTCATTCTCCACAAGAAATCTCACCGCCCCATTTACCGCTCAAGCCGGGCTACCTGGAAGCCAGAGGCGAATCCTCCGGCTAAACAATGATTCCCTGGGAGAAACAAAACGATGAAAAAATCAAATCAAAAAAAGATGACGGTATTTACGCTCAGCATGATGACGGTGGCGGCGGTGTGCAGTTTGCGAGGGTTGCCCATGATGGCCAAAGAGGGGCTTTCCATGATTTTCTATATACTGTTTGCTTCCGTAATGTTCCTGCTGCCGGCTTCTTTAGTTGCGGCTGAGTTGGGTAGTGCATTCAGCAAACAGGGGGGAGGTGTATATACCTGGGTAAAAGAAGCGTTTGGCTCGCGCTGGGGCTTTACGGCCATCTGGCTGCAATGGATTCAGAACGTGGTCTGGTATCCGACAGTACTGGCATTTGCTGCCGGAGCCCTGGCATATCTTTTCATGGACCCGGGACTGGCAGATAAAGGTGCCTATAACGGAATTGTTATTCTTGTCTGCTACTGGGCAGCGACGTTTCTGACCCTGGCCGGGTCAAATGTAGCCAGCTCCTTGACCAAATACGGGGTTTTGCTGGGAACGGTGTTGCCGGGAATCATGATTATTGTCCTTGGTCTTCTGTGGCTCGATCAGGGAAACCCGTTACAATTTATGGAACCCGGCACCGCTGTTGTTGCCGCTGAAAAGGCAGCCGGGCAATCACCCCATGCGCGTTTATTCCCGCACATTACAGGCTTGGGCAGTGTGGCTTTTCTGGCCGGAATTATTTTGCTGTTTGCCGGAGTTGAAGTACATGCCGTTAACGCAAACGAATTGAAAGATCCAGCCAAACAGTTCCCGGAAAGCATGTTTCTGGCCATGATCGTAATTTTTCTCCTTTTTACTTTAGGATCGTTATGTGTGGCAGCAGTGATACCCGCAGACGAGATCAGCCTTACAGCCGGTTTGATGCAGGCATTCAAACAGATGCTGGACAAGCTTCAAATTGGTTTTTTGACCCCCATCATTGGGTTGCTGGCTGCATTCGGGGCCATCGGCGGGGTAATGTCCTGGATCGACGGCCCTAGCCGCGGATTGCTTGAGACAGCCAAAAAGGGCGAAATTCCGCCATTTATGGCCAAAACCAACAAAAACGGCGTACAGGTCAACATCCTGATAATTCAGGCCGTTATTGTCAGCCTGTTGGCCTCATTGTATTTCATCATGGATAACGTAAGTGTCGCATTTTTTGTTCTTTCGGCCATGACTGTCACTCTGTATCTGGTTATGTACATCCTGATGTATGCTGCGGCTATCAAGCTGCGTTACAGCCAACCGGATTTGCCCCGCTCCTATAAGGTGCCGGGCGGATTGTATGGCATGTGGGTTGTTGCCGGCATTGGTCTGATAGGGGTTTGTTTTTCTCTGGTAGTTGGCTTTTTCCCACCGACAAATCTGCCGGTGGGCAACCCCACGCTCTATGTAGGTTTGGTCTCAGCCGGCATGATTGTATTCGTAAGTTTGCCGCTTTTGATTAATAAAATGAAAAAACCCGAGTGGAAGCAGTAGGTAGGAAGTAAAAAGGAGAATAAGTTATGGCATTGCATGAAAAAAACACCGTAAGAGCCAATCTTTTAGACGATGTGTTTGCGTCCACAGATCTGTCGGTCAGGATGCCCAAATACAAATTTCCCAAAACCGAGCACCATCCGCGCCATGTCTACCAGGTGGTGCACGACGAGTTGATGCTGGACGGCAACTCGCGCCAGAACCTGGCCACCTTTTGCTCGACCTGGATAGAGCCCGAGGTCCACCACCTAATGGACGAGTGCATTGACAAAAACATGATCGACAAAGATGAATATCCCCAGACGGCCGAGATTGAGGCCCGCTGCGTACACATGCTCGCGGATTTGTGGAATTCGCCTGATGCGGCCAACACCATAGGTTGCTCCACTACCGGCTCAAGCGAAGCCTGCATGTTAGGGGGGATGGCCATGAAATGGCGCTGGCGCGAGAAGATGCGTGCCCAAGGCAAGCCCACGGACAAGCCCAACATGATATGCGGTCCGGTGCAGATCTGCTGGCATAAGTTCGCCCGCTACTGGGACATTGAACTGCGAGAGGTCCCAATGGAAGGAGACCGTCTGATCCTCACGCCGGAAGAGGTAATCAATCGCTGCGATGAAAACACTATCGGTGTAGTTCCTACCCTGGGGGTTACCTTTACCTGCCAATACGAACCGGTCAAAGATATTGCCGATGCCCTTGACAAGCTTCAAAAGGATACCGGTCTGGATATTCCCATCCATGTGGATGGCGCCAGTGGCGGGTTCCTGGCGCCCTTTGTGGATTCCGACCTCGAATGGGATTTCCGTTTGCCACGGGTTAAGTCGATCAATGCATCCGGCCACAAGTTCGGTCTTTCGCCGCTGGGCGTCGGTTGGGTCGTCTGGCGCGATAAAGAGGAGTTGCCCGAAGATTTGATCTTCTGGGTCAATTACTTAGGCGGCAATATGCCCACCTTTGCGCTGAACTTCTCGCGCCCCGGCGGGCAGATCATCGCCCAGTACTATAATTTCTTGAGACTGGGCAAAGAGGGCTTTCGTAAAATCCAACAGGCCTGCTACGATACGGCTGCCTATATTGCCGATGAGATCGCCAAGATGGGGCCGTTCAAGATTATCTATGATGGCCATGGCGGAATCCCGGCCCTGTGCTGGTCGCTGAAGGAAGGTGCGAATCCCGGATTTACGCTTTACGATCTTGCCGACAGGCTGAGAAGCCGCGGCTGGCAAGTGCCGGCCTATTCGATGCCACCGAACCGGCAAGATCTTGTGATTCAGCGGATCTTGGTGCGCCACGGCGTCAGCCGGGACCTCGGCGACCTGCTGCTCAATGATATGAAGCACTGCATGGATTACTTCGAGAAAAACCCGGTTACCACCCCGCTTACCGAGGAAACGGCCGGCGGCTATAAGCACAGCTAGATTAGACCGTCTGTAAAATACAAAGCTCCCGGCACCGCGGGATGGCACGGCTATAGTGTTACCAAAACAGATGGTGGGCGGACGATACTGCCTGCTCATAGAAAAGGAGAAAAAAATGGACAAGAGTGATTTGGCTGTTGCGGTTTACAACACCCACACCGAGGCAGAGGAGGCCGTTAAAAAACTTGAGACGGCGGGATTCGACATGAAGAAG
>QMVM01000195.1 GCA_003661105.1 Methanosarcinales archaeon
AATCTGTGGCTGATACTATTTTAGCCACAGATTAACACCGATTTCACTGATTACACCCACACAATAATACCCGTATTTGTCGGGTTGGCGCCATGTTTTCAACCGACCAGAATAAATTAAAAAATCTCCAATTTCAATACAATCCCACAGTAGTCCATGTGACCGATGTCCTCCATGGTGATTTGCGTTTCTCGTTTAAGTACAAGGTCAACAATAGTTCCGGATGGATATGCGCAAATGCGCTTGATGTGGGTGGACTGAGTGGAAATGTGACCTTTGCGTATATCGATCTCACCGCAATAGGTGATGACGGAGATACAAGCCCGCTAAACATCGCATCCGCAAACATCTTTGATACGGGTTACGTCACGATGGCATACACGGTGAACAACGGATCATTTACGATTCTATCCCGGGACCTCATGGTTACCAAAAAGTCCGAATCGTGGGTCAGTAGGGGGGATAAGACCTACACCGTCGCATACACCGTGGCAAACACCGGCTCTGGTGACGCAGGCGCAAGCACAACCTTGATCACGATCGATTGATCACGATCGATGGAGTCAATGTTGCAACCGAGGCGGTTACGGCATTATCACGGGGTGAGAGCCACACAGCCACACTCGGACCGTTTACGATGACTGGCGATAGCGAGATGATTGAGGTCTGTGCTGACAGGGACGATGTTGTCTCCGAGAGCAATGAAGCGAATAACTGCAAGGAGAACCGATTCGAATGTCCGACCCCGGTTCCCGTACTTGCACCTCCCAGACTGGTAGCACTGATCGGCTTGCTTATGGTCGTTGCTGTGGGGCGTGTGAAGAAGGCTGGGTGAGGGTGATGTGGTCTATCGTTTGGCTATCAGTTCCCTTCTTTTATTCATCATGGCACATACGGCTCAGCGGGTCGTCGATATAATCTCATCGAAAGCATCGACCACATAGCGCAGATCATCCTCTGGCAACCCATAAGTGCTCAGTTTGAAATACTTCGTGAGCCCTGACTTGATCCCGTGGATTTTTCGCTTTTTAAGTTCCTTGTACAGGAAGAACCTGCCTTTCTTCACATGTTTTGAAATCTCGTAGAGAACTGGTGCCTCAAAGAAGATGAGGTCATGATTGTGTGGTTTATCGCCCATCTGGATCATGCCGAGCCGCTCCATCTTTGAAGCGAACCGTCTCGCCTTTTCGACCTCGCGATCCCACTCCGCCACCCGTTCCAGAACCCTTGGAAACGATGCGATCAACGTCATGATCGTTGCGCCGCGGGCTGTGCACCCGAGAAGTTCGAGCTCCTTGTTCTTGTTATGTTCGGATCTTCTGAGCAAGAGGTCATGGTACGGCTCGTTGATCCCGAGCACGCCGACAGGTCCACAGGCTGCCATCGATTTGTGGCCGCTCCCGACTACGAAATCAGCGCCGAGATCTTTTGCAACAACTGGCATGCGCCCGACTGAGTATGCGCCATTCAGCAGCAAGGGCACACCATACTCGCGGCAGATCGCAGATACCTTCTTTGCATCCACGATATTCCCGTAATTCCCGTCCGGATACGTCAGAACAGCAAGCACCACTTCTTCGCCCGACTTTTCTTCGAGTACGTCCCGGTATCCTTCAGGATCAATCCGGTATTCTGGGCGGTCAGAGACTGGCACCAGTGATATATCAAGCCCGGCGCGCTCTGCCGCGACAAAGGACGTGTAATGCGCATTCCCATCCAGCACCACAGACCCACCTTTCTTGAAAAGCGCATGCATCACAGCAAATATACCCTCGCGCGCGCCATTAGTGACCCTTGCATGATCGGTGCCGAGAAATTCCGGCAAATCATGGTATACGAAATCGTGGATCGGCGGCTTCTTGATATCTTCGAGTTTGCCCGGACAGAAATCGCAGATCGAGTATCCGTCGCCCCACTCTACGAGCGCCTGCCTCGCCTCAGGCGTCAGTATCCCGCCGCGCTGGAGCGGGTCGATGTTGATCATGTCGAGTGTGCTTCGTTTGAGGGTCGGGTGTTTGGTCATATATTCTCACATCTGTACTGCAAGCACACCGAATATAAAACCAGCGCGAACCGCAGCGCTCTGCCGCGACACGATCGCATGAAAAAAAATCGTGGATGTGCTAATCTCTTCAGCACATCCTATGTAGTCTCACCACATCTGAACGTATCTGACCAGTTCCCGCTTTGCCTGAAAATTGCTCTCGAGACGTTCGACCATCTTGTGATACAGCGCTGTGATCGATGGGAATCCCCACTCGTCTTCGAGACTGTGGATAGCCCATGTAGATGCCGCTCTCACATCCATTTTACCGCTGTTGATGAAGTCTACAGCGTCTTCTGCAATCTTGTCGATGCCTTCTATGTCGAGTTCGGTCAGATTCGCTTTTACCTCAACGGGTTCAACATATTCCATGTTTAATGTACCTCCTTTCCATCTGGTAATACTTCATTAAATGTTAATGACATGAAGTATTACTAAACTTAGTAGACGTGCTAATAGAAGATAAAGGTTTCTGTCCGGATGACTTTGGGGTGTGCTGTCCGGCTGACTGCCCCACGGACATTACAACCACATCCACCCATAAGTTACTTATAATCGGCATAGAGATATATGCTACATAATCTATGGAGGAAACAAACGATTGAAACAGCCCTGTGTTAACATCGGCATGGTCGGGCATGTCGATCATGGAAAAACCACGCTTGTCAGCGCGCTGTCCGGAATATGGGCGGATCAGCACAGCGAGGAACTGAAGCGAGGGATATCGATACGGCTTGGGTATGCAGACGTTACATTCAGGCGCTGCCCGAACTGTGAAGAGCCGCAGTGTTATACTGTTCTGAAGAAATGTCAGCATTGCGATACTCCGACCGAAGAACTGCGTACCATCTCATTTGTCGATTCGCCGGGTCATGAGACGCTGATGGCTACCATGCTCTCCGGAGCAGCGATCATGGATGGTGCGGTGCTCGTGATTGCAGCGAACGAACCCTGCCCGCAGCCGCAGACGAGCGAACATCTGATGGCGCTTGATGTCATCGGGATCAAGAACATCGTGATCGTCCACAATAAACTCGATCTCGTCTCGAAACAGGAGGCAGTTGAGCATCATAACGCTATAAAGGAGTTCGTTAAGGGTACGGTTGCAGAGAACGCCCCGATAGTCCCGATATCTGCACAGCAGAAGATAAACATCGATCTTTTGATCCAGGTACTCGAAGACGCTATTCCAACACCGGAACCTGATTCGGACAAACCATCCCGTCTCATCGTTGCGCGATCGTTCGATGTCAACCGACCCGGGATACTTCCTGAGAAGTTGACCGGCGGCGTTATCGGTGGCACGATCTCGGAGGGCAGCTTACGTACCGGTGATGATATCGAGATCAGGCCCGGACGACGTGTTGAGCAGATCGGTAGCGTCAGTTGGGTGCCGATTACGACGCGTATCACAACCATCATCGCAGGCGGGAAAAAGAAGAAGAAGGCAACCTCCGGAGGACTGCTTGCAATTGGCACAACGCTGGATCCGGCGATGACCAAGAGCGACCGACTCACAGGACAGGTTGCAGGCAAACCCGGTACGCTGCCGCCGACATGGGAGGATTTCAGTATGCACACCACCCTCCTCAAATGGGTCGTCGGGTCGAGCGACAAAGCAGAGGTCGAGGCGATCTGTGCAACCGAACCGCTGATGCTAAGCGTCGGAACTGCGACCACTGTAGGCATCGTGACAGGCGCACGCGGCGATGTGGTCAGGGTCAAGATGAAGCGCCCCGTATGTGCTGAGATCGGATCCGGGGTTGCGATATCGAGGCGGATTGGAGCCAGGTGGCGTCTGATCGGGATGGGCGAACTGGTCAAATGAAAATCATCATCGACACCAATGCACTGATGGTGCCCGCGGAGTTTGGTGTCGATATCTTTTCAGAACTTGATAGGCTTGGTTTTGATGAGTTAATCGTCCCGCCCGGGGTGGCGCGCGAACTCAAAAAGATTGCATCCCGTTGCAGAGGTAAGGGCAGGGATGCTGCCCGTGTTGCCCTATCCCTCATGGACCGATGCCGGATGATCGAGACTGCGGGGGCGGTGGGAAATGTGGATGATTCGATTCTGGAACTTGCAGCCGAGATGAATGTTGCTGTCTTTACCAACGATGCTGAACTGAAGGGAAGGTTACGGGAGGGGGGCGTGAAGGTCGTGTATCTGCGACAGCGGAGTTATCTCGCCTCTGTTCCGTGAGTTTTTGAGACTTTAAGGCCATACTCCAGTTCAAGGATTTTCTCGAGAATTTGGTATGTTTCTAACAGTTTTGGCTCTTTGGTAATTCCCGTGAAATCGATCTCCATGATAAATCAAGCGAGTTTCAGATCCACAGGCGGCGAGATGGTGGATGTGGCAGAGAACATCCTTCACGATTACCGACACGGGTTTAAGAGGGTAGATGAGGGGGGCAGTGCAGGGACTGCGGGTATCGGCTGTACGATGGATAAATGTGCGAGAGGGGTGGCGGAGATATTATGCGGTCGCTTCCTCCGCCCGGATCTGCTCATACACC
>QMVM01000196.1 GCA_003661105.1 Methanosarcinales archaeon
CAAACACCAAATCTTATTGCGAAGCCAGAATGCGCCTGCCTGTGAGACTTGTCAGGCGATTGGTGCGTGTGACTGGGAAATTACTGCATCTGAAGTCAGAAGAGGGTTGGACATGGAAAGGTCACTTTAGTTATGCTTGTAGACGGAACGACGGTCTCGATGCCAGATACTCCTGAAAACCGAGACTTTTTAATTTATTCTGGTCGGTTGAAAACATGGCGCCAACCCGACAAATACGGGTATTATTGTGTGGGTGTAATCCGTGAAATCGGTGTTAATCTGTGGCTAAAATAGTATCAGCCACAGATTAACGCAGATGGACACAGATTAGCGGTGTAAACCACTTTTTATACCGATAATTCTCCATTATGGTAGTTGTGGTTGCGTAAGACAATCCGACGTTATCAGAAAATAATAAAAAGATTCTGAAAACCAGAAGACATATCCACAGCCAGAAAGCCAGAAAGAAGGTGTGGGCTTTCCAATCGTCCGTCTCGTCGCGACAATCTCATTATCTTGTGGAGCAGTCATTGACGTAGCGATTGGGCCTTACAAGGGTAAGGAAACTGGCGAACATGCATTGTTGCGCCAGATATTGGGCAGCATATCCGCAGGAGATATTATATAGGGAGATCGCTACTATTGTTCGTATTTCCTGATTGCCATGCTACGGCGGTTGGGCGCGGACGCTGTCTTCCAGACCCATGGCAGTCGCAAAAACGATTTCCGCCGAGGTAAGCATCTTGGAAAAAAAGACCACATCGTTATATGGGAAAAGCCAAAACAACGACCGAATTGGATGAATGAGTCCACGTACTTCCAAATGCCAGACACGCCCGACAATACGCGAGATCAAAATCAATAAAAAGGTCATTACTACGACCCTCCTTAACCCAAAAAAAGTTACAAGAACGGAGCTCGGCAAACTTTACCCGAAACGGTGGTTGATCGAAGTGGACTTCAGATTCATCAAAACAGTTCCCCAAATGGATATTTTTAGGTGCAAAACACCTGACATGGTTTGTAAGGAAATCTGGGTGAATTTACTGGAGTATAATCTGATCCGAAAGGTCATGGCGCAAGCGGCGCATCGTCACAATCTTCCACCACGAACACTGAGTTTCAAAGGTACGTTACAGCAGTTAAATGCATTTAAGGAGAGATTTCTGCACACTACCAAAAAGCGTTTGTCTACTATGTACGGACATTTTCTGAAAGCTATTGTCAGCCATCGTGTGGGGAATAGATCCGGACGTAGCGAACCGCGTGCCGTTAAACGGCGGCGTAAACCATATCCATTACTCACTAAACCACGGGAAGAAGCTCGCAACGAATTGCGCAGAGGTGGGACATCTGCTTAAGGTAGTGGTATTAGCATCTGGGACGATGTACGCAATAGCATGTAGCACATCATCACAACTGCAACAATCTTCTGAGGGTGCAAACATCGCATTTAAATGTAAGAAAGTTTAACTGTATGTACAGGTGATTAAGAATGTTTGAAGCAAGGATAGGCATTGATCCGGAAATAAGGCATGGAAAACCAGTTATAAAGGGGACGAGAGTACCTGTGGATATAATCTTGGGATCACTGGCGGGGGGTATGGGGGTGAAAGAAATTGCAGAGGAATACGGGACTCAAAAGGAAGATGTGCTTGCAGCGATAGAATATGCTGCAAAAATCGTAGCAAAGGAAGAGATCAAGGTATATGCATAGTTTAAAATTTATAGTAGATGCTGACATGCCCAGATCAAGTGCTGAGGCGATACGAAGTACTGGTTATGATGTGGAAGATGTTAGAGATATCGGGATGGGGGCAGCAAAGGATAGGGAGATCATTGAATATGCTCTAAAAAACGAAAGAATAATCGTGACAAGAGACACCGATTTTGGGGAGATACTTCAGTATCCTGAACACCCCGGGGGTATTATTTTCAGATTGCCGTACACATTCAAGATAGATGAGATAAACAAAGAAGTAAAGGAGTTTTTGAATTCTGTTGAGGAAAATGAGATTAAAAACGCAATAATAATCGTGGAACTGGGGCGATACAGGAGAAGACCGCTATAAAATTCTTGTCGCATAGAAGTGTGAATTAAAAACAAACTTTTTTACGGTTCACCCGAACCCCTGCACAGGTTCAGCCAGAAGGAACGCTTTCAGCTCGATCCTACGTTTCAGCTCATCCGCCAGCTTAATCGCGCCTCTCCGGTCTGAGTGGCGCAGAGTAACCGCAATCTCCCTCCCGCGGAGCATGACCGCTCCCATCTCGGAAGCGAACGCTTCTCCTGCGCACACAGATACGCAGTGCCCGCAGTTGCAACAGAGATCATCGTTCACCTCGCTGCCAGTGAACGCACCGGTCGGGCACATCACATTGCAGACGCTACAGTGAATACATAGCAACGGTTCAAATGTCACCAGAGGGTCGGAGCCGGAACGCCAGACCTGCGAATAATTGGTTCTTCCAATCTCCTTTCTCGTCCGAATATCCACGACCGGAAGCTTAATCTCGCTATCGAGCCGGGACGCACGGGACAGGACATCCTCATCCAGAACCGGTATCGGCACTGCTATCGAATTGATGAGATCGGGACCTGCGGAGGTGGCAAAACCACTGATGCACGAGCTGTCCATCTCATGCATGTCCGCAAACAGGGACAGATTCCGCCGCTCGCGGGTGCTTCGCGTGCCTTCCCCGATCACGTACCCGACAGCGCCATTTAATAGAATCCTTGTCCCGACTCCGATGGTGCCCGCGTCCTTTTCGAGCGGATTAATTTCCCCGCATCCGCCAAATACCACCTCGCTACAGTTTCCCTTGAAATCCGCAACAGAGAATATCGTGGGAAGCGCATCTCCCGGATTTATGAATGCGTTGTAATTCCGGTATGCGCTGCGGGTCGTTAACATGCGTGCAAACGGGATGTCGTCGATATCGACGGTTGTGGTGATCTCCGCACCGGTCATGCTCCCACTCTTCTTCCCAGTCTCATCCCCGGTCCCGGAGGCTTTCACCGCCACCTCGATCTCTGCACCACTGATCAGGTCATGGAAGAGATGTCCGCCGCCGTATCGGGCATCTCTCTCTGCGGTTCCGTGAACGACCAGGTCGATGATGCCAAGATGCTCGTTCGGGCAGGGACCCGCGTTTGCAGGGACGCCGTTTAGGAAAACCTGTTCTGCACGGGAAAAGACTCCGGGATCGGCAACAGGAAATGACAGTATCGCGAGAGTCCCGCTCATGATACCTCTCGTTGCTGTTGTTACGACATCGACATCTTCGACGCTTACGGACTTGCCAGACCTGACCGCGTCACAGAGTTCTTTTGCGGTCAGGACGGTTACGTCACCATCTTTGATCTTCTGGTTGATCTCTGCTATTGTTTTCATGAATCATTCCCTCATAATTTTTATGATCAAAAATATCCCGATAAGATTTATGATAATAATCGGTATCGCAATGCGCAGTATTTTTGTATATGCTCCAGTCCCACTGCCGCCCCTGGTTCCGTCTGTTGAATCTGCCTGGTACTCTTCTTCTTCATCTTCTTCATCTTCTCCAGGTTCCGGCGTATCCCCTGTCACCGAAAACTCCTCCAAGGCGGAGTAATCGACAACACAGGCAGAATCGAAGAACATCTCATACTCACCCACTACCCCGTCCCGCATTACCCTGATTGTGTAATTACAACCGACGCCAAGACCCTTGAATACAAATTCGGAATCCGAAGTGCCCCTTACATGATCGCCGCAACCACGCACCTCGACATCCGCATCCGATCCGGTCGTCACACGCAGATCCGCATACCTGCCGACCGGAAGCGGGCGTCCGTCGTACGAGCTGTCGCACGAGATGGCAGGAAGCCCCATCTGGCAGAGCACAGTCGGTGCGATATCCTCCTGCCCTGCCGCCGCGATTACGCCCTGTCCGATCCCGCTTCCGGAAAAAACAAGCGGTATCTGCTGGCTTTCCGGACGCTCACTATATTTATCAGACACATGCCCGCCATGCGCCGCACCAGGGGTTGCAAAGCCCATTCCATGATCTGCGGTCACCACGAAGAGCAGGTTGTGGTCGGCACATCTCTGGTACAACTTCGGGATCGCGTCATCGGTGCCGTTGACCACCCCGAGATATCCGGACGCTCCGAGATGGTGTCCTGCCGAATCGACGGCAGCGAGGTTGATGATCAGGAGAAACGGGACGTTACTTGCGCACAGATTTTCTATGACCGCATCCGCTGCATCGACAGCCCACAGGTTGTACGCAACATACCTGGGGACATTCTCTTTATCGCCGAGATACTCTGTGATATTGCTCCGTTCCTCCATCAACACTCTGATGTTTCGTGAAAGGTCTTCGTGACCGTGTGGGCTTGTATTGATACTGATTCCAGGATTTTTGATCGAGTTTTTTCGGATGTGCAGGGTTATATCGAGTTCATCGCACATCGCCCCAAAATCCCCGTTCTCCATCACGCCTGCACAGAAATACCCGCTCTCGTGCGCGATATCAAAGATCGTTGTCTCGCCTGAAACCGTATTCGG
>QMVM01000197.1 GCA_003661105.1 Methanosarcinales archaeon
ATTAACGCAGATGGACACAGATTAGCGGTGTAAACCACTTTTCAGACCGATAGTTCTCCATTATGGTAGTTGTGGTTGCGTAAGACAATCCGACGTTATCAGAAAATAATAAAAAGATTCCCAAAAAATGACCTGTTAAATTTTTACGTCACTTGTCCGGGACGCGTGAGTTCGTTATAAAATCGGCAGACGGGATGGCTGCGCCGATGCTCTCGCATTCATGAATGCCACGAATAAATGAATCGCACAAATGTCAGCTTTATTTTTCGGTGGACACAAAGTCAGGTGTCTTGTTGATGATTGGTGTGCAGGGGATTGCGAACCCGAGTATCTGCAATCAGTGACCTTGATCCTACTCAGAAAAAAATAAATAAATCCCGCCGGAATCCGGCGGAATCAAATCTCACTCAGATCGGCGCATGTCCGTTCTCATGACAGGTCCTGCAGTCAACGTCCACGACGATGTCGCTGTGTGCGTCGGCATGGCAATCGGCACATGCTCTGGATCCGGTGTGCTCGATGTGACAGTCCGTGCAGTTCATGGCCGCATGTAGTGTCGGATGATCTGTAAACTCCTGCGCGGTACCCTCGTGGCAGAGCATGCACTGGTCACTGGTCACGATCGCACCGAACTTGATCACTGTCGGCGCATGTGGATTGTGACAGGTCTGACAATCAGCCAGCCCGTAACCATGTTCCAGTGTGTGACAGTCAAGACAGCTCTTGGATTCGGCGTGGTCCTCGTGACAGGAATAGCACCCCTCTCCGATCAACGGCTGTTCATAACTGTACGTAGTCGGGCTCAGCTTGTGGCGGATGGCATCATAACTGGTATCCTTTGTCGCGTGTCCTCCACCAAGTGTCATGAGCTCGGTATACTCCGTTACATGACAGTCGCCGCAGCCGGCACTGGTATCTGCGGTATGCGCTGGGTGACATGACCTACAATCACCGGTTATCCCGGAATCCGCGTGTTGGTAGTCCCCGTGGCACATCGTGCATTCCGTATACATCGGCGCGACCGGCATGGCATGGCAGCGCGAACACTCGGAAGAGGTCATGCCCACGTGCAGTTGCCTGCTTCCATGCGTGGGGGTGTGACACTCCGCACATTCGCGTATATGCCCCTCCGCACATGGCTTTGCACGCTCGCCCCTATGAGCAGGGACGATTGTATTAAAGACAGCAGGCCATGTACTTGCACCCGCCATCTTTTGAGTATAATCAGAATTGTGACAGCCACCACACTGCTCCATCTCGATCGATGCGTCTGAATCATAGTATATGATCGAAGCTATGATCAGTCCAAGGGCGATCACTATCAACAATGCAAATAATTGACTCTTATTCATGGTAGACTCCTCGTCAATATTATCATAAAGTGTTGAATAACCCTTACCGATTCCTATAAATATGTTTCGGAATCTGCCGCCAGATTGAAGTAACACTGGCATAGAATGTGCATCATGGACTTCGAAGATCTACGCAACATCCTCGCAAGAGAACAAAAATCGAAACTTGCAAAGCTCGAGCCAGACTTCTATGAGGATGTGCGCGCATATCTCGAGGGACTGCGAGATGAGCAAAAGACCGCTCCTAAGATGGAAGCACAACTCCTTGCCGACGAACTCGAGACTGTGGAAAATCGTTTGCAGCGCATCTTCGAACTTCGGGTTGGAAAGATCGTCAATCTCGCATCATCTCATATACTGGCAGAGATCAAAGGTATCAAGCAGGATGTGGGTGCGATGGCGCCAGTCGAGCGTGATATGTACGATTCGGTGCTTGCTTCTGTGCGGAAGGGGTGGTCCGATATCGAGAGGACGGTTACAGGCGGATCAACCTTGCAGACCACAGAGGATACAGGGGCTATGGAGGTCATAGAAGAGTCAAAGGGATATGTGGAACCTGCAGCTGAATACGCCAAAGATGCTTCAGATGCGCGTGAAGATATCGCTATCGCGCCTGTAAATCACAAAGACCCCGGCAACGGCAACCTGAGTGATTACACAATCGTCCGCGTGCTTAAGGACGTACCAACCTTTATGGGTGCTGACAGTCATCACTATACCCTTGCAAAGAATGATGTGGTGATACTGCCAAACCTCAATGCAAATGTACTCTGCAAACGTAGGGTTGTATTGCCAGTTACGATAAAACAGACAAAAGGTGAAGTTATCAGATGAAAATGCCAGCAAGATTTCGAACCCACTGCCCTTACTGCAAGAAGCATACCGAACACAAAGTCGAACGGGTGAAGCCCGCAAAAGCATCATCCATGACCAGAATCGCTCGGCAGAAGAAGCGGCAGAGCGGTATCGGGAACAATGGAAAGTTTTCAAAGGTCCCTGGTGGCGACAAGCCCACCAAACGGATCCATCTTAGATATCGGTGCAGTGAATGCGGAAAGGCACATGTGAGAAAGTGCTTCAGAACATCCAAATTTGAATTGGTGGAATCACAATGAATAAGAGTATAATGCCAACCCCGAAGAGCAGGTTTCTGCGGGTCAAATGTGAATGCAATAACGAACAGGTCATCTTCGGAAACGCAAGCACCGAGATTAAGTGCGTAGTCTGCGATAAGGTACTTGCAGAGCCGACAGGTGGCAGAACAAAGATACTGACCCAGATCCTCGAGGTTCTGGAGTGAGACTATGCGAGAGTGGCCCAGCCAGGGTGATCTGGTCGTCTGTACTGTTGCGAAGGTGATGGACTTTGGCGTCTTCGCAGAACTGGATGAATACGGCAAGAAAGAGGGTCTGATCCATATCTCGGAGGTCGCTGCCGGTTGGGTGAAGTATATCCGGGATTACCTGCGCGAGGGGCAGAAGATCGTCTGCAAAGTACTCTCAGTGAACCCAAAGCGCGGTCATATCGATCTCTCGTACAAGGATGTGAATGAGCATCAGCGCAGGGACAAGATCCAGGAATGGAAGAGCGAACTTCGCGCTGAGAAGTGGCTTAACTTTGCAATAGGTGATGAGACTGTAGAGCAGCAGCTTGCAGACACGCTTCTTGATTCGTTTGGCAGCCTGTATAATGCCTTTGAAGAGACTGCGATATCTGGCAAGTCTGTGCTGATCGATGCCGGAATCGGTGATGAATATGCCATCAAGATCGAGGAGGTTGCAATCGAGAACGTGAAGATCCCGTCTGTCGACATCACTGGATTCCTTGATCTGACATGCCCTGCCCCTGATGGGGTGGATGCAATCAAGAGATCGCTTGCTGCGGCTGCAACCGTCGATGATGATGATATTGCACTCGAGATCGGCTATGTCGGCGCGCCAAGATACCGCATCCACGTCACCGCGCCCGACTACAAACTGGCAGAACGAATCCTCAAGGAATCTGCAAAACGTGCAATCGATGAGATAGAGCATCTGGACGGGGAAGGTACCTTCCACAGGCACGAAGAGTGATGGAGTGAAGTGATCAGGAGCCGGGTTCGCATGAAGTCAAAGATTCTCAAATGCAGTGAGTGCGGCAGATACACATTAAAAGCGGTCTGTCCCGCGTGCGGTGCTGCCGCTATAAACCCGCGCCCAGCCAGATATTCGCCGGAAGACCGGTATGGCGTGTACCGGCGCAGGATGAAGAGATTTTATGACGATGGCGCAGGAACTTGAACTTGACGATACCGATAGGCAACTGGTAAACTTGATCCAGCTGGACTTTCCGCTGGACTTGCACCCTTTTCAAACGCTCGGGGACCAGATCGGCACATCCGAGCAAGAGGTCATCGATCACCTCAGGCGGCTCACAGATATCGGCGTAATCCGGAGAATCGGTCCAATCCTGAATACGAAAGGACTTGGAGGTGTCAGTACGCTTGTCGCGATGCAGGTGCCAGAAGATGCGATCGACCGTGTTGCCTTGTGGATCAACGGTTTTGATGAGGTGTCGCACAATTACCTGCGCCCTGGTGCGTATAACATCTGGTTTACGGTTTCAGCAAGCAGTAAGGAGCGGTTACACGAGATGGTTGGCGAGATTGAAGCACTTGGATACCCGTTCCTCGAGCTTCCGGTCACACGGCTCTTCAAGATCGGGGTGAAATTCGAGGTGTGATGCGAGGAGGGTGAGGTGAGAAAGATGGACGATCTTGATCTGAAACTGATAAAACTGACACAGGACGGGGTCGATCTCGTGCCGGATCCCTTCAAGGAGATTGCGCTCGAACTTGCGATTCCTGAGACCGAGGTGATCGATAGAATCGAGGCACTCGTGGAGCGCGGTGCCATCCGCAGGTTCGGGGCATCGATCGGGCATCGCGTGCTCGGGATCGTTGCGAATGCGATGTGTGTCTGGAATGTCCCCGACGACCGCGTCGAGGAGGTTGGAGCCGTGATGGCGGGGTTTGGCGAGGTCTCGCACTGCTACGAGCGTGTGAGATGCCCGGAGTGGGACTACAACCTGTACGCGATGATCCATGCCCGCACAAGAGAAGAATGCGAGCGTACCGCCCACGATATCTCACGGGCTACCGGCATTTCTGAGTATATGATTCTTTTCAGCGAAA
>QMVM01000198.1 GCA_003661105.1 Methanosarcinales archaeon
CTGTAGTGTTAGCTGATGTCTTAAAAGTCAATGATACTTTCCCTTTCAGACAATTTACCGATCAGTTTGAAAAGAAATTAGCAGTAACACCTCAAACTAAAGAGATCATCATCTCATTTTCTAAAAAGAACGGTACAGAAGTGAAATCTTTCTTGGAGAGTGATAAAGGGTATTTAAAACAAAGACAGGCACTGTATTTGGCAGATGTGACTGTGGCACCTGCTTTGGCAATGTCACTTTTTATGAAACCTGCACTGAAAAAATATGATTTTTCTGTGGGACTCATTGAAGAGGATGCTATAGCAAAAAGACTTCCTAGAAAAGAAGCAAAAACGACAGTGATACGTTTAGATAAAATGATGATAACATCCATAACGTATAAAGATATGCTATAATAATAAAAAAGGTTTTATTATGGAAAAGCCAATAGTCTCTGATTATAATCCGGTAAAAGCTTCACTTGAAGCAGGGAAAGAATATTTCTACAGTACCTGTGGACGTTCAGAAACACAGCCTTTTTGTGATGGCAGTCATAGTAAGTTTACAGCTGAAGATGTTGGAATCATCCCTGAGTGATCGGAGTTAAGGATCATCATGCAAAATACGTTTTGGCCCTTAATTAGAGTTCAAACATATTAACAAGCATTTTTGAAATCTCTTTTGATGTTATTTTGTCAACATCTCCAAGTTTTTTTACAAGTCTTGTTTTATCAACTGTTCTAATCTGGTCTAATAGTATTAAACCGTCCTTTTTTTCAAATTTTATTTTCGGTCGAAATATAAAATCAAAACCTTTAGAAGTCATAGGAGCGACAATAACTGTTTTTAAAATATTCATTTCATTTGGTGAAATCACTATACACGGTCTAGTCTTTTGAATTTCAGAGCCAACAGTTGGATTTAATTTAACAAGATAAATTTCATATCTTTTGATATCTACTACCATTCATATTCTTCTAAATCATTGTCATTAAGTAAGTCTTCTAAAAGTCCTTCATCTTGAAGACCTTTATGCTGAGAGATTACTTTTTCAATATTTTCTTTCCAAGTGTCTCTTCCTATATTAATAGGTTTGATTAATAAGCCATTTTCTAAAACTTCTAACTCTAGACTAACATTTTCAAGGTGTGCTTGCTGAATTAAAGGCTTAGGTATTCTAATACCTTGTGAGTTTCCAATCTTTGTGAGCATAGTCATAATTAACTCCTTTATGTAATTATAATGTAATTACACAGGAAAGTCAATTAGATAAGATGATAAAGTTCTGAGGAGAGGCGCCTCGAATTTGTTATGATGTCTTGTTTTTGAGTTCAAAGGCAAGCATCGCTTGTTATAGGCAAAGAACCTTTGTTTGTTACTTTGTAAAAATTACCATTTCTATCTTTCCCTATAGCAGTAAGAGTATATTCTTTACCTCGCATATGTATAAGTAGTTTGTAATCAACAATTGAAAAAGGTGAAATTGAGAAAATCGCTAATGTAGAAGCTTCTGTAGTATCAATATCAATAAATAATGCAAGCGATTCTAAATCTACATCTGATGAAATATTAACTGGAATAGCCCAATCACAGTCAATGCTTTTTGGCATTATTAAATTAATTTTATCTGTTATTGGATCTTCAATTGAGCCATATAGCTCTTTTATAGCTTCTTTACTATTTTTTGCTTCCCAAACTAATGGATTTGTCTCTTTTAAGTTAATAACAGAAGTCTTTGGATCTTTAAATTGTTTTTTGTCCTCTTGTAATTTATTTTCTCTTTTTATTTCAAATACATGTTCTTTTGTCTCACCTTTATTATTGGTTACAATATATCTGATAGCATTTGCTTGGTTAATATCTTTGAATTTATATTTTATAACTGGTTTGGGAAGTAAAAATGAACTTTTTGATATGTCTATATCAAGTACTATCTGATTCTCAACTACTGCTGTTAGATGAGAAATGAAGTTAGCCTCCGCATTGTGTCTTTTAGCTACTTCAAAATTAATCATTGGGCTTTGAAGTTGTAGTTTTGCTGAAACTACTTTTCCATCGGAATTTGCTTTTGCTTTCATATCTAAATGTGAGTTATCTTGAGCAAATAAAGTTAAGTGTGTTGAAATTAAAAATAATATGAGTATGTTTTTAGACAAAAAAATCCTTTTTATTGAGCTTTTATAATTGACCCATGACGTTTTAAACAATATTATTGACTTGTTTAGCTTTTGCTTTCACTTTAACAAAGTTGACTTGGCTTGAAGCAAATAAATGTGTAGTTATTAAAAATAGTATTAGTATATATTTATTCATTTGTACTCTTTAGATTTTTTTGTGTAAGTGACTCATAACGTTTGTCGTGAGCAATAATTTTCCCGCTAGGGCAAATTATTGGTCTCCTCGTACTTGTTAGATATGGCTCTCTAGTTCATTTGTTTCGCGAAGTTTTTCTAAAAGCTTCTGTTTATTTATAATGCTAAAACCTATTGAATAAAAAAGTATCATCCAGAAAATGATTGGTATAAAGAAAATTCCAGATATTGAACCTCCACCATGAATCTGGCCGTAGATTAATAGAGCGTAAAAGGCTCCCATTCCTAAGTGTCCTATGATAATGAAAAAAACACCAAGTAAAAATTTATCATTAACCTGCGTCATGGGTATATTGTCTTTTTTTATTTCTCTTTTAACTAAGAAATATAAAAATATAATAAAACCAATAAGGGCAATTGCATACCCCGTCGTACTTTGTTCATTTAGTAAAGTGTCTATCGCATTATCTGTTAGCTTATTTATAAAATCTCCAACAAACATAAGCAGTAAACCACCAAAAAATGAATATAAAAGTGGTGATAATCCAATAATTGTTATCCATTTAACAATATTAAAAGCCCGTTCTCCACTATCCATATTTTTATCCTAATTTAATTTTCTTGTATGTATAAACTATTTATTTAAGGAACACTATACACCCTTTACTATTAAATACTCAAATAAACCGACACAAAAAATGTCCGTTTATTTTTTTAAGTATGTTAATATGAAAAATTTTTGCTACTTTTTAATCTAGCCTGTTAGATATAATATAATCTCCCCATGAACATCACAGAAAACCTACAAAAAGCCAAACAACTACTGGAAGAAGCAGATGCCATATTTATTACTGCCGGGGCAGGGATGGGTGTGGACTCCGGATTACCTGACTTTAGAGGAGTGGAAGGCTTTTGGAATGCTTATCCTAAAGCTAAAGAGTTAGGTCTGAAGTTTGAAGAGATGGCAAATCCAGAGTGGTTTGAGTCGGATCCTCAACTGGCCTGGGCTTTTTATGGTCACAGGTTGCATCTTTATCGTGACACCGCACCTCATGAGGGTTTTAAGAATCTCCTTAATCTTTCTAATACTAAAAAATATGGAGCATTTATTTTTACTTCAAATGTAGATGGACAGTTTCAAATAGCAGGTTTTAAAGATGAACGTGTGATGGAGTGTCACGGTTCTATTCATAACTTACAGTGTATTGACAATTGTGAAGGAATGTTATGGTCTTCGGATGATACCTTCATTGAAATAGATGAGGATTTTAAAGCAAAAGAACCGTTACCTTCCTGTCCTTTTTGTGGTGCTATGGCACGACCCAACATTTTGATGTTTGGTGATTATGGGTGGGAGTATGCACGTACAGACGGACAAAGAGAAAGACTGGTTAAGTGGATGGATACATTGGAAGAAGAGGGTGCAAAGCTGGCTATTGTAGAGATAGGTGCAGGAACTGCTGTACCAACAGTAAGAAATACTTCCGATCAGATCGCCAAAAGGTTTTCTGTACCTGTTATACGAATCAATCCACGAGAGAGTTTTGGTGCTGAGATAGAGTTGCCAATGGGAGCTGTTGAAGCGTTGGGGAAGATCATATCGTAAATTTGGTGTTGTCTCCCGACAACACCAACGCCCAGTAAGGCAATGAAAGAATAAGGAAATACAAATGCGTTGTTACTCTTGTGCCTCACTCAGCTATAACAGTCTTTGTAAAACCTGCAAAGAACAACTCTTTATACCCAGTATACGTACTAAAAAAGTAGGGACGATGGATGTTATCAGCTTCTATCGTTATTCATCTATTGAATCACTTTTACATACCAAACATAAACCCGAAGGGCATCGACTTTTCAAAGAGTTGGCCAAGATGACTATGCAACCATTCATACAAGAGTTTGTGGAAAACAATGATGGAGATGTATATGTTGTGGGTATCGATGAATACGTCAAGAGTGGCTATGCCCATGTGTCACTTTTAACCAAGGCTATGAAGACCAAAACCTCCATACCTGAACATGCTTCACTTCTTGCAAAGAATAGAGTCAATTACTCCGGGAAATCACTGCAATACCGACTGGACAATCCCCGTGACTTTGTCTACACAGGGACAGAAGATGTGCACGCCATTCTGGTAGATGACATCATCACAACAGGTATCACACTTCAGGAAGCCCAAAAAGTGTTGATGCAGCATGGCGTTAATGTATTGTTTGCATTGACTCTAGC
>QMVM01000199.1 GCA_003661105.1 Methanosarcinales archaeon
ATACCGCACTTGTCGGGCGCGACAAGATAAAAGAGCTGAAGGGCTGCTGGAGTGATATGGGCGGCAGCGTGATACAGACCAGAATCGTCAACAAATTATAGGGAGGGTATGCGAGCGGGGGTGTATGATTGAGGGGTGTGTGGGGTTTGTGGTTAAAAAAGAATTTTTTACAGAAACCCGCTCGCATATATGTTATATTGTACTGTCATGTTATTTAAACCTTACGGTTCAGCAGCATATTTACCATAATCCTGACATATTGTTATTCAACATTACCCCGATCAGCAATACCGTATAAAGGATATACTACTCATGAGGTCACAGCCGGACACTTATGGCTTGCCAAAAATAACCTGTTAAAATTTGCGTCATTCGTCCGGGACGCGTGAGTTCGTGACTGTGAGCGTAGCAAGCAGTGCCGTTGGCATAAAATCGGCAGAAGGGATGGCTGCGCCGATGCTCTCGCATTCACGAATCACACGAATGTCAGGGATGTGGAGTATCATCAGATAACTTTACTACTTTATCTTTTTTCGATTATCCTTGCCTTCAGAAGGATCTCATCCCGCGCTTCAAAATCGACCATGATCTGGTCTTTGTAATTGATGTTGTGCACAATACCTTCATCAAACAACCATGATACAATTGACATTCCATATTCCGACATCGGCAATGACACCGTGTCGTGTTGCCATTTTGGGAGGTGTTCATATATCTCCATCTTAAGTTCCTTGAATCCCAAACAATTTTTTGCAGAGACTGCAACAGGATTTGGAGTGAGGTGCCCTACATTTTCGAGTTGCTCTTTTAATTCATCTTCTGTAATCCTGTCAATTTTGTTCAGCACAGTGATGATCGGCACCCCTTTTATCTGCCCCCACAATGTGTCATAAGATGTTACAAGTTTTTGCTCCATGATGTCAGGAGATTCACTGGCATCAACAACCAGCAGGATGATATCGGCAAGGAATATCTCGTTTAATGTTGAACGAAACGCATCAATCATCCAGTGTGGCAGATCTTCAATAAAGCCGACCGTGTCAGTCAAAAGTACGCGGCGCCCATGGATATTCAGCGCGCGTGTTATTGGCAGAAGTGTTGTGAAAAGCATATCCTCGACGTGCACATCTTCATCTACAAGTGCATTGAAAAGGGTGCTTTTTCCGGCACTGGTATAGCCTGCCAGTGCTACAATTGAAACACCGTGTTCATGTCGCTTGATCCGCAGGGATTCGTTGTCTTTTTGGACACTTGTAAGCTCTTTTTGTATTCGGTGTATCCTGCTCCTGATGCTCTGCTCATACGAATCCTCATAACTCCCAAGTCCCATGAACCCGGGGCGCTCTTCCTTTTTAAGAAGCGACACAATCGCCTTTGCTTTTGGGAGTTCGTACTGCAATTTTGCAAGTTCGACCTGAAGATTAGCACGTTTTGTGGTTGCCCGCCTGGCAAATATTTCAAGTATCAACTGGAACTTGTCAATTACTTCACACCTGCAAGTCTCGGATATGTGGTATATCTGTGTTGCACTCAACTGGTTGGAAAAGATGATTCTATCAGCACCCAAATCTTCCCTTATCGAGGCAAGTTCTTCCACCTTTCCACGTCCGATCTGGTACTTCCTGTCAGGTCTTCTTGTCTGTGTAACATCGCCAACTACCTTGTAGTTTGCAGATCTTGCCAGATCCTGCAATTCCATAAGTTTCCGTATGTTTTTTGACTCACCATTTGTGGGGCAATTTCGCTGGACAAGTATCACGCGTTTCATGGTTTATGGATCCTTCAAACATTCTGCAATCCAATTGACTATGCTTTCGATTGCAACAAAATTCGTATCCACTTCAAAAAGCATGATACGACTCATCTTTTAGTCCTTCTGAGAACCGGGTGATCTATCACCGCAGTCTGCGAAGCAGAGTCATTGGTAGATACCATAAAAAACCTCATTACAGAAAAGATCTTATGACACAACATGGCAAGAGATGTAGCAATCGTAGGAATCGGCTGCACCCCATTTGGGGAGTTCTGGGACCGATCGTTCCGGGACATCTTCGTGGAAGCAGGTGTGACCGCGATCGAGGATGCCGGCGTGCAAGGAGAGGATATCGATGAACTCTTCGTCGGAAACATGAGCGCGGGCAGATTCGTGGAGCAGGAGCATATATCGTCGCTGATCGCTGATTACGCGGGTCTTGCAAGTCTACATACACCATCCACGCGCGTGGAAGCAGCATGCGCATCAGGCGGGCTTGCGCTCCGAATGGGCGTGCTTGCAATCGCATCCGGACATGCTGATATCGTGGTTGCGGCAGGTGTTGAGAAGATGACCGATGTCAGCGCGCAGGCGGCAACCGACATGCTCACGGCAGCCGCGGACCGGGAGTGGGAGGGCTTTGCAGGCGCCACGTTCCCGGGACTATATGCGATGATTGCACAGAGGCACATCCACGAATACGGGACCACACCAGAGCAACTCGCAAGCGTGGCTGTGAAGAACCACCACAACGCAACGATGAACCCGAAAGCGCAGTATCGAAACGAGATAACGGTCGAAGCGGTGCTGCGATCGACGATGATAGCCGATCCGCTGCACATACTCGACTGCTCGCCGCTCACGGATGGCTCTGCCACTGTGGTGCTTGCGCCAGCAGAGACCGCAAGAAAGTACACAGACACCCCGATCTACATCAAAGCAAGCGCACAGGCGTCCGATACCATATCCCTACACGACCGCGCAGATATCACCACGCTCGCTGCAACTACGTCTGCCGCGTCCCGCGCATACAAGATGGCAGGAATGACTCCTGAGGACATCGATTTTGCGGAGGTACATGACTGCTTCACGATAGCAGAGATATGCGCGATCGAGGATCTCGGATTCTTTGAGAAGGGTACCGGCGGGAAGATGACCGAGGACGGGGTAACCGCGCTCGATGGCGATCTTCCAGTGAATCCGTCAGGCGGCCTCAAAGCCTGCGGGCATCCGGTAGGCGCGACAGGGATCAAGCAGGTTGTCGAGATTGTGCAGCAACTGAGGGGCGAAGCGGGAAAGCGGCAGGTCATTGGCGAGGTCGGAATGGCGCACAATGTCGGAGGATCCGGCGGGACTGCTGTGGTACACATTCTTACGAGGTGAAACGCGCAACGATCAATAATACAAGGTGTAGATTGTGCAAGAACTCAGTGAGATCGAACAATACCTAATTGAGGGAATTGAGCAAGGCAAGGTCAACTTCTTCGTTGGTGCTGGTATGTCAGTGGGACCTCCGGCAAAGATGCCGTCGGGACCGGGTTAACACAAAAATTGTTGGAAGATTGAGCCTCTGGGGCGGTTGGCGACTTGCTTAAAGATTCTGCCGAAAGTGGCGCTTTGCGCATAGTGTCACGTCAACTTTCAAGTGTCGGATAAAGGCGAGATAACTTTATCCGGGCATCCTCTGCAGTGAATTGCCAATTTACTTTCGCATTTCTGTTGTTTCTAAATTCCTGCCATGCCAGCACCTCTTTCCTGACGATCTCGATGTCATCGATTCTTCTGTTTAAACACTGCCCCGTGAGCACGTTCAACTCAATCTCTGCCATATTCAACCAGCTTCCATGCTTTGGAGTGTATACAAACTCAAATCTACCAAATATCGCCTTTGCCTTCTCCGGATGAAACGTTTCATAGAGCGATCCGGGGACGTGTGTGTTCAGATTGTCCATCACCAGCGTTATTTTTTCTGCCATTTCGTATTGATTCGCGATTTCTTCGATAAAACGAGCCCAGTCCCGCTTGGTTTTTCTTTCGGTGATCTTCACCATGCGCGTTCCTGCTAATGGTTCACCGGCGAGAAAAATATTGCACATACCGCAACGCCGGTATTCGTAATCGTGCATGTTCGGATGCCCAGACGTTGCAGGAATTGGAGTTCTGGTCTCTGCAATCAACTGCTTAGGTGATTCGTCCATGCACACGACAGGATACCGTGGATCGAACGGACGCTTATACACATCCAACACCATTCCCATATTCGCGACAAAGTTGCCGTTTTGCTCCGGCGGAATTACCCATCCTTTTCGTTGCCAAGGCTTAATTTCGTTTTTTTTAGGATGCGGCGTATCGTTTCATGAGAAACGCTATCAATATAATCAAGCTCGACAACCTTGTCGGCTAATAACCTCAGAGACCATCTCGCAAAGCCAACAGGCGGCTCACTGCAACTCAATGCAACCAAATGGGCTTCAAAATCGCCGTCGGCTTTTTTAGCATAGACGCGGCTTCCTTTTCTCCCGTTTAGGGCAATTTCAATACCTTCCTCAACAAATCGCTTCTTCACGCGATCTATCTTTCTCATGCTTATGTTCAGGGTGGATGCCATCACTTCGTTGGTCGAACGTTTCATCTGATACTCGCCCTCATCGCACCCGAGTAGAATCAGAGCGTTGAGGATTTTCTGTGATCGATGTTTACCTTTGGAAGTGAGTGC
>QMVM01000200.1 GCA_003661105.1 Methanosarcinales archaeon
TATTATTAATTTTAATTCTTTTTGCATATTGCCACCGGATGCAAATCCGTCATCATTTACCAAACCGTAACTCCCCCACCAGCTGGGACCGTATTGCAAATAGACTTCGGAATTTCCGCTAATTCGATATTGGATTTCCCCAAAGATTGAGTGGCGTGAACCGATTTTATCATTTGCTATCATTCCCCGTGAGAAAACCCTTAGTTTATCAGAAATATTTGTACTAAGCTCTATTCCCATTATCTGCTTTTCATCCGGTTGTCCAATATCTTTTATCTTAAATTGTGTTAAGAGTTTAGCAATTTTATTTTCCACCGAAAGCTCCGTGAAAAAGTCGTAATGCTTATAAAGTGTGCCACGCCAGTTTTCATCTTTTTTATTAAAAGAAATCTTAGATTTAAAGCCTTTGATAAATTCCAAATATATTTCGCTATATAAATTTCCCGTTTTATTGTAAGTCACTTCTTCACCATTTAAGGTAGAGATTGTATCAGGAATAATTTTTTGGCTGTAATTGTAGTTCAATGTCAGTGTTATTGCACGTTTGGGAACCAAATAATAGGAATTTATCCAGTAACCGACTTCGTTTGATTGGTCGTTCCCCATATAATTACGATATGTATCCCCAAAAGAGTATAAGCCAGGGGTAAATGACCAACTTCCCAAGGTTGGCGTTCCCACTCTAAAGCCACTAACTTCTATCTTTGAAGCCACATTTGCCTTGTAATAACTTTTGATGCCTTCATCATAATATGTGTTAGTTTTTTTTACATTATCACTTTCCGAAGGCACTCTGCTAAGCGCATATTCCCAGCTTATGAAATATTTCCCAAGTTTGATTCTATAATCATTTGCGACCACTTCATTAAAGGCGTTTTTTTGATTATCCTCGGTATTATATGACTTTCTTTGATAGAATATCCCACTGGAAATTTTGCCATTTAAAAATAACTGTCTTAATCTTAGTAGATGAATGTCGTCACCCTCGCCGGATGAAAAATCTGAAAACACATAGGTTACACTTCCGCCAAACGGATACCATACGTCTAATCTTGCACCCTGACCGTTGTTATCATTATTTACCGAGCCTACGTTTAGAATGCCCAAAAGTGAGCTGTCTGTCCAATAAAAAGAGCCACCTCGTGAAAAAAGTGTGGTCTTAAAGCCATAGCCGTTTTTTTGTTTGGTAAATTGGATATTTGCTTCGGAAAAAACACCTTCTTGCCTATTGGAAACGTTGTAATAATTGTCGTTGTCCTTATCGGCATAAAATTTTAGAAATAGCGACGTGTCTTTTATGGGATTTGCCATAAATTTTGTTTCCATGTAGTAATTAGGGTCGGATAGATTCCATTTAAAATCTTCGGAACTATAAGATTTTCCTAGGTTAAATTCATAAAATCCTTCCATTTTAACCTGCGCATAAGCAGATGTAATTAATATGGATAAAAGAAATATAACGTATATTTTTTTCATATCAACCCGCTTATTTAAAATTTATTGTCATAGATATTTGATAGTTGCTGCCAAGTTCGTCGTGAGATAATACCGCCGTATCAATTTCCCATTTTTTGGTTTTAATTCCAAATCCTGCAGTAAAATATTCACCATCCAAGCCGATTCGCGGAGCAAAGACATCAAAAAACCACAGCTCCGTTCCAATATTAAAACGATTTTTATCAAATTGATAATCCGCAGTGAGATTGAGGATATTTGACCAGTTGTATAACATTCCCAAAGTATATTCGGCTTTGATTTTATCATAATACTCAATAAAAGATACTTCCGGCTGAATAAGATTTTTTGCGGTAAAACCCACTGAAAATGATTTGGCTATCTGCGATAAAAGTCCAAAATCCATATCAAACTTTGTAGGAGATGATGCATCTGAGTAGTTTACCCACGAATGATAAATTTTCCCGCTAATTCCAAAGTATAAAAGTATGTTTTTTATCCGCACAATACTTGATGCAGAAAGGTTAAATGTCTGTTCATAATATTCTTTTAGCAAAACAACTTCATTGTAGCCTATACCGATTCTGGAAAGTGGTAAAGGCATAGAGAAAGCCGCTGATTCATTATATAAACCCGATACGCCAAAAACGTTTTGATGAGATAGCGTTATAGAAATTTTATTTGATTTGCCCATTCCTGCCGGATTGATAAAAACAGCCGAGCAGCCATTTGCCATAGCGGCAGAAGCATTTCCCATCGCCATTGATTTTGCTCCGTAATTTATAGATGAAAAATCGGCAAAAATCAAAATCGGAATAAATAACAGAATAAAAAAAATATTTCTCTTCATCATTTTATCACCACTACTGCTTCTTTGTGACTAACTTCATTGGAATCGGAAATAAAACGCAGAATGTAAATGCCAAACGGAACCATCTTGCCACCTTTATCGTAACCGTTCCATCTCCACGATTGATTTGCAACCTTTTTGGCATTTGATATATATTTTCCGTGCATATCAAAAATTTGAACATTAAAGATAGATACGCGATTTGATGTTAAAGAAAAATCAATCTGTTCCCGATACGGACAAAAAGTTTTTCCATTTGGAAAATCGACACTTGAAATTTTAAGAGGAATAGGTTTGAAAGGCGGTCTTTTAAAGAATGAAACACGCTTTAGAGGCTCTATTCCCATATCCGGCAATCCGTCGCCATCTTCATCTATAAGAACTTTTGCATAATTATCCAAAATTACAGACTGGTCAGCAGTTGAAGGCATTCCCGCAAGATTATCAGGTGCCACATCGGGACCACTTTCATAATCGCTACCACTGGTGATAACAGCCAAAATTTTTATGGCAGGATAATTTTGCATAGTTCTTTGAGTGTTGTCTTCGGGATATAATGTTGTCCACGGGATTTTTGCTTCCATTGACCTATCCAATTTACCTGTATTTAAGGATGAAAAATCTTCTACGGATACTTCGTCAGCTAATGTAGATGCACCCTCACGAACTGTCCAAAATTGCGGATCGGTATTTGTATCCCAAGTAGCCAAAAAGAAATCGGGATTGGTGTTGTAAAATTTAAACGAGCGTTTCCATGTGTTTAATTCACTCATATCTTCAATGCCATAATCATCATACACATCAATAAATAGCATTACATTATTGCCCCAACTACATGCGTCAACGGCAACACAGAGACAGCTATTATCCCAAGTGACTTTTATAGAGCGCACATCGTTATAAGTTCCCCATTTGGAATCATTATTAGGTTCAAGTGAAGCATCAACACAATTTGCAAGAGTATCTCTAAAGATATATTCATCGGGGGTAAAATCAGATGAATAACCATCAATGAGAACTCTATTTGAGATGTCATTTCCCGTTAATGCAAAAAGTGTGGAATAACATAAAAAAAGCAGCAATAGATATTTCATATTGTCAATCATCTCCGCCGAGCAAACCGCCAAGAATTGAGCCGCCAAGTCCGGCAATTCCTCTGGATTCACCTTTGTTATGATAGCTAAACGCTCTGTGAATTCTATCGGCAAGTCGTGAGAATGGTAAGGTTTGAAGATAAACTATCCCGGGTCCGCTAACAGTGGCAAGAAATATTCCTTCCCCACCAAATAAAGCATTTTTGAACCCGCCTACAAACTGGATATCGTATCTAACGGAAGATGTAAAACCTACAAGACAACCTGTATCAACGCGTAAAGTTTCACCGGCTTGCAACTCTCTTTTTACAATTGTACCGCCTGCATGAATAAATGCCAGTCCGTCACCTTCGAGACGTTGCAAAATAAAACCTTCACCGCCAAAGAGTCCTGCACCGATTTTTTTGGTAAATTCCATTTCTATCTCAATGCCGTTTGCCGCACATAAAAAGGCGTCTTTTTGGCATATAAATCTATTTCCATATTTGGCTAAATCTACCGGAATTATCTTGCCCGGATAAGGCGCCGCAAAAGCTACGTGACTTTTTCCCGAGCCACCATTTATAAATGATGTAATGAAAAAACTTTCGCCGGTAATCATTCTTTTTAGCCCTTTCATTATTCCGCCACCTGTGGAGGTTTGCATTTGGATATCGCTTTCCATATACATCATAGCACCGGCTTCGGCTCTTACAATCTCACGCGGATCAAGCTCTATCTCCACCATTTGCATATCATCACCAAATAATTTGTAATCAATAACATCAGCCATAATAAGCTCCTTTTTAATAATTTTTATTTAATAAACAAAAGATTTTTATTTTGCGGGTTATGATGAAAAGAATGTTTAATTATGCATAAAATTAAAAGTTGCAGAGTTTATGTATGTAGGGAATATCGTTACTCAGATATTCCCCAAGGACTGTATTTCTTTTTCCCTATAGATTCATCCTGAAGAAATAGAAAATCACTAACATATGAAGTATGCCTATTAGCTTCTCGTCCGATATCTCCAATCCCAAATAA
>QMVM01000201.1 GCA_003661105.1 Methanosarcinales archaeon
ATGTTCTTCCTTGATTTCGATAACAGTGGCGGTCTCTCGGACCAGAGCGTGGCGTTTGGCGAGCCAGATGATCTGCCCGCCATCGGGGACTGGGACGGCGACGGGGATGATAATATCGGGCTCTATCGCCCAGGCAGTACTACCGGCGTATTTTATCTGGATCTCGATAACGATGGCGGGGCTGCTGATATCGTGACGCCTGAGTACGGGGATCTCGGGGATATTCCGATTGCAGGGGATTGGGATGGAGATGGCGATGATAATATCGGGGTTTACAGACCGGGTACCGGGGAGTTTTTCATGGATGCAACGGTTCCTGATGTTTTGCCGTCGAAGATGATCTATGTGGATGATGATTTCATTGATGATCCTTCGGAGCATAGGTGGGACACGATTCAGGAAGGGGTGGATGACGCGGCTGATGGTGATACTGTGGTTGTGTATGCTGGGACGTATTACGAGAATGTGGATGTGGGCAGGTCCATAACGCTGGAAGGTGAGGGTGTGGATGTCGTGACGGTGCGTGCGGGGGATGCGGGGGATCATGTGTTCGAGGTGACCGCGGATTATGTGGGCATATCAGGGTTTGCGTTGACTGGGGCGACGGGTAGTTGGTCGAATGCTGGATTTTATCTCAGCAATGCGGAGCACTGCAATATCTTTGATAATAACGCATCGAACAACAACTGCGGCATCTACTTGTCAGGTTCAAGTAGCAACACGCTGCAGGATAACACTGTGAACTCAAACGGTAGGTCTGGCATCTGCTTGTCTTCTTCGTGTAACAACACGCTCACCGACAACATGGCAAACTCGAACAACCTGTATGGCATCGATCTGCTTTATTCGGATAACAACACGCTGCAGGACAATGCCGTGAATTCAAACGGATACTACGGCATCTACATATATTCTTCGAATAACAACGTGCTAATGGAGAACACTTTCATAGACGGCGGACTCTTTGTTTGGAATTCCTACAGAAACACCGTCAAAAACAATATAGTGAACGGTAAACATCTCGCATATCTTGAGGATATATCTAACTTTACGATTCAAAATGCAGGACAGGTTGTTCTCGTGAACTGTACAAACATCACTGTGGAAAGTCTGAATCTCTCTAACGCAAGTATCGGCATAGAACTTTTGGAAACTGATGATTGTAATATAGCAAACAACATCATCTCGAACAACCGGTATGGCATCATCTCGCAGTACTCGAATGATAACACGCTCGCAAACAACATCGTATCGAACAATGAATTCGGAATCTACATGAGGTATTCGAGCAACAACACGCTGCAGAACAACATAATGTCTGGAAACACCTACAACTTCGGTGTTTGGGGTGGCAGTCTTTCTGACTACACCCAAAACATAGACACGAGCAACACTGTGGATGAAAAGCCGATCTATTACTGGGTTGATCAGAAGAATGTGCAAATTCCAAACGATGCTGGTTTTGTTGGAGTCGTGGACTCCACAAACATAACGGTTAGAGACGTAACACTAACAAATAACACACAAGGGATATTATTCGCATACTCCGCGAATTCGAGGATAGAGAACGTTACCACATCGAATAATTGGCACGGCATCTTCCTGCGGTATTCGAACAACAACACACTGTCCAGCAACACCGCAAACTCGAACAACTACGGTATTCACCTGCGGTATTCGAGCAACAACACGCTTGAAAACAACAATGCGTCGAACAACGACTACCCCGGCATCTATCTGGATGATTCGAGCAACAACACCATCTACCATAACAACCTCATCAACAACACCCCCTACAACGCCTACGACACCGGCACCAACCAGTGGGACTCCGGCTCCGAAGGCAACTACTACTCCGACTACACCGGCACCGACCCCGACGGCGACGGCATCGGCGAAGACCCATACCAGATCCCGGGCGGCACCAGCATCGACCACTTCCCACTCATGCAGCCGTGGGCTGGCGACACGCAGCAGTTAGGCGACCTGAACGGCGACAACCAGATCACCCCCGCAGATGCCACGATCGCGCTTGCAATCGCAGTCGGCGGTTCCGCCTCGTGTGATGCCGTAACGCTCGCCGCCGCTGATGTCAGTGGCGATGGCTGTGTCACATCGCTCGATGCACTCATGATCCTGCAGGCGGCGGCAGGGACACCAGCTAATATAATTACGTGGCATTCCTATGAAGAGGGGATGGAGATCGCAGGAGCGCAGAACAAGCCTGTGATGATCGAAGTCTACACCGTCTGGTGCAAATGGTGCAAGGAAATGGACCGGGTTATTTACACGGACCCGGATGTAATCGATCTGGCAGATCAGTTCGTGTGCATAAAGATTGATGCTGATAAACGCCGCGACCTTGCGGCAAGATACAATCCCGCCGGCGGCGTGCCCACCACCGTTTTTATCAGATCAGACGATACGGAAGTGCACCGCGTCGTTGGTTATCCGCAAGGCGGGGCAGAGGCATTCATACAGGAGATGATGGTTGCGTTAAGTAATGCGTGATCGATCTTGGTTATACTGTTTACTCATTCGTTGCACTCTTTCTGATAGTATATCTCATCACCAATGTTCCCGTCCCCCATTCACTCGAAATGTACAGTGCCCGGGATAGAATCCGGATGATCCGGCGATATGTGATCATCACAGCCGGCGGCGGTTCCGCCTCGTGCGATGCCGCAACGCTCGCCGCCGCGGACATCAGTGGCGATGGCTGCGTCACATCCTCGGGCGCGCTCATAATCCTACAAGCGGCAACCGACGCGATAGAATTATGGCCACGACGGTTCGCAATCCTACGGAGGTATGCTGTTTTTGAATGCGGAGCGCCGGCGGGGCATCGGCGCAGCTATCAACCTTTTTCTAAAAAAAGGTAGGCGCTCATAATCCTGTAAGCAGCGAGCCTTGCGCGATAGAACTATAACCGAGCGGACGCGAAGATACGGGCATGAAAAGAATCGAATTCCACGACAGGGAACCTGAGATAAAGGAGATCAGGACTATTCTAAATTCCGAACCGTCCTTAATCACGTTCGTCTACGGACCGATAAACTCAGGGAAGACTGCACTCATCACCCATCTGATCGACCATCTGCCAGAGGAGTATGTCGTCTTTTACATAAACCTCAGGACCAAGTTTTTAGCGAGTTATGACGATTTCATCGAGTCGTTGTTTGAACTGGAGATGGAGACCAATGCTACGAATATAAAGCGGAAGGAAACACTTGCAGAACTAGTTTCGTCGGTGACAAAGGTTACTGGCATACCGATAACAAGGGAGTTTATAGATTACGTCTTCAAGGACAACAAACCAAAGAACGCCTTTTCGTACATGATAAAGCTTTTCGAGGAGGTGAGGGCAACCGGCAGGCAGCCAGTCTTGATCCTGGATGAACTTCAAAAGATCGGAGACGTGAATGTGAATGGATCGCTCATCTACGAACTCTTCAACTTTTTCATAGACCTGACAAAGGAGTTGCATCTCTGCCACGTCTTTGCGGTGACGTCTGACTCGATCTTTATTGAACGCGTTTACAGTGAGGCAATGCTCTCCGGGCGGTGTGAGTATCTGCTGGTGGATGATTTTGATTACGAGACGAACGCAGCGTTTCTGAAAGAACAAGGTTTCACTAATGATGAACTGGAGGTTGCGTGGGAATACTGCGGTGGAAAGCCAGTGTGCCTGTTAAAGTTAATTCGTGCCGATGAGAAGGAAAATATTGCAAAGAAAATGCTTGCTACGAGAGTGAACCAGCTAAAAGATCTGCTTGACTACCTGAATTACACCAAGCCGAGAATAACGATTGGAGAGACCGATTATACAGTTGAAAGGGAAGATATTATTGTAATCCTCGCAAGGTTTGCATCCGCGGAATGTATCGATGATCAGGGATTGGATAGACCTGCAAAGCACTATCTCATCAAAAACAATATTCTATTCCTCGATCCGGACATGGGACGTATCAAACCACAATCGCGGCTGGATCTGCTTGCGATACGAGAGCTGATGGTTGGTATGTAGGCTGTGGCGGATGGTGGGCGCAGGAGGGGTGCGATTTATGTACGTGCCGGACAATGCCCGGAAATGTGAGTGTGTACAAGCGGGTTGCGCTGGTTAGTGATGGTGCGGACGGCGGCGGTTCCGCAACGTTCGCCGCCGCTGACGCCAATCACGACGACCGAGTCACCTCCTCGGGCGCGCTCATGATCCTGCGAGGCTGGCTGGGCGACCACACCAACATACAGGAAAACTATTAGTACTTTGAAGAAAGTTAGAAGAAAGCTGAAATAAGGTGATATTATGGTCTTTCACGTAATGCTAATCCCAACTCTGGGCTGTCCTTCCAATTGTAGTTACTGCTGGAGTTCCGAAGAAGGTTCTCCGATAATGACCATCGAGAC
>QMVM01000202.1 GCA_003661105.1 Methanosarcinales archaeon
CCCCTCCTTCATGGCGCAGGCACAATGGATGGTGTGCTGATCGCTGCGCTGGTGTTGTTGTGCCTGATGTGTTGAGCAGACGCGCTCGAACGCCATGGACAAGGAGTTTGTTGTTATTTCTGAGACCGATGACCGGGTAACGGCTGGATATATCTGATCCTGTAGGTGACGGTTTGGAGGTGGTTTATAGTGATTTGCTATACTATTTGGAATTTTAATGATAAACCGATAGGTTTATATGGGATAATGCTGTTGATTTTTCGCCGAGATGGTTACGGTGCGATCCGCACCCGCCCCCCGGAAGCGCGAATCGAAGAGCAGAAGAATGAAACGACTACAACACGCACAACCCCCAACGCCTGAAAAGAGCAAGAAATCGAGCCGGGACTACGATGGTCCTGTTGGACGACCCCCTCTCAATCATCCTGAAATGCTTGCAGATGCGCAGCGTCCGGCACATCGATACCACATACACTATCGGGAGCCTACTGTGGTGACTGCCTCCGCCGCACTGCTAATCCTTGCGCTCTTAGTTTCACTACCGCTCTTTGCACTGTTCGCCGCATCGTCGGCCACCCCACAGCAACATGAGCCGATCGCAGTATTGATGTCTGACATAATCGCAGAGGGTGTGGCTAACAAGTCTGACTATACGATCTTCACCAAACGACCTGAGGACGTGTACGTCTGCACACACATATCGTGCAGGCAGGCGGAGTGGATCGCAGACAACTACGACGGATACAAAACAGGGGTTGTCATGCTGTGGTCTAACGTTAAAGACAGTCACGCCCGCACATGGGTGAAGATCGGAAACGAGACTTACGTTATCGAATCCATTAACGACCAATACTGGACAAAAGACGAGCACGAACGCATCTTCTCGGATCAGTTCGAGATAGAATTTGTGACGACCGCACAGGGGTGGATACATGCTAACGAGAGCAGTGAAGCGTTCAGCAATCAAACAGGAGGTGAGAACAGATGAAACTATGGGATGTACTTCAGATCGGTCTGATTATCCTGTGGCTACCTATAATTTTATTTATTGTACTGTTTTTATGGATCGCAGCGCCGAAGAAAGGGACGATTGGATGGCCCGGAACCGCCTGACAAAGTCGGAGACCCCGAATCACATCATCGAACCGGAGGTGGGGTGCAGGCAGTGGTTTGTGAGTAGTTATAACGATTTACCATAACATTTAGAATTTTGATGATAACCGATAGGTTTATATCGGGCGGTACTGTACACTCTTTTATCAGAGTGGCTGTGACATGACCCATAGCGCCCCGAAACAAAAACGATCTGGAGGAGATAACAATGGAACCGGTACAGAACATACCACCCCGGAATCCCGAAAAGAGCAAGAAATCGATCTGGGACTACGAAAGTATCGTTGGGCGGCGCCCTCTCGAATACCTGGAGATGCTCGCAGAGAATATCACAGGTAATGTCCAGCACATCAATGCCACATATACCGGCGGGGGTGTTGCAGAGATTCTAACCAGTTTGGTTCCATTGTCCAATGGATTAGGGGTTGAAACGGAATGGAACGTGATAAGAGGGGATGATGAGTTCTTTTCGGTCACAAAGAGTTTTCACAATGCGCTTCATGGCAGTATAGACGGTCTCACTGATGTCCGTACGTATGAACCTCATGGTACGCCGAATGAACTCGAAAGCCAGATCAACGTACTCGGGATGAAACAGGATATCTTCGAGACGTACCTCCACTGGAACGAGATCAATTCGGAGGAGATGGATGTTGATGATGATTTTGTGTTCATGCACGACCCCCAGCCAGCAGCCATGATACGTGCAAAGGAGGGGGGAAAGTGGATATGGAGATGCCACATCGATGTTTCAAGTCCGGACCGCCTCGTCTGGAACTTTCTTAAGGAATTCGTCTCGAAGTACGACGCATCCGTATTTTCAGCGCCGCTTTTTGCAAGACCGGATGTACGCACCAGGCAGTTCCTTGTGCCACCATCGATCGATCCGCTGAGTGACAAGAACATCGAACTTTCCGAAGGCGAGATCGATAAAGTGCTTGACAGATACGAAATCGTTAGGAATAAACCGACCATTGTACAGGTATCACGGTTTGACCGGTTAAAGGACATTCCCGGAACCATAGACGCGTACAAACTGGTGAAAAAGCAGATCGACTGCCAGTTGATAATTGCAGGAGGGGTTGCATCGGACGACCCGGAGGGGCTGGAAGTCCACCACGAAATCGCAAAGATGGCAGAGGGTGACCCGGATGTCCACGTACTGCTTGGATCACCGCCGTTTTCTGAGATCGAGATCAATGCATTCCAGCGGGCAGCCGACGTGATCATGCAGAAATCACTGAAAGAGGGTTTCGGACTGGTGGTCTCGGAGGGACTCTGGAAGGGAAAGCCCGTAGTCGGCGGCGCAACCGGTGGAATCCCGCTACAGATCATCGATGGTGTTACAGGGTATCTTACGGGTTCGTCAGAGGACGCGGCGTACCACCTCGCTAATCTCTTGAAGCATCCCGAACTTGCCAGGAGACTTGGAGAGAACGGAAGAGAGCATGTCAGGAACAATTTCCTGATAACAAGACAACTTACGGATTATCTTCTTCTTATGATCAGTCTCGATGACTCGTCAGAGATCGCCGGGTGATGGGGGGATAGGGGATATATGGGTGGAGGGGTGAGGGGTGAGGGGTGGATGCGGCTTTAGGGGCGGCTGGGTGGTATCCGGTCAATAGATCGTGTTGTAATAGAGATTGGTCGTTTGAATACTTTCACGCGGGATACCAGAGACCTCGAACTTTGTCCGGACGTGAATCCCCATAGAAACCGATAATAACCAGAACACGAGAATAGCACCACAATGGATCATCAGGAGCGATCCATCGATGCCACCGTCAGCAGGGTGGGGGCGTTCCCACTGCCTGCAAGGCACGATATTACGGGAAAAGGAGATCCTATTATGGATGAAATACTAAATATTTATGAACGTCTGGACGGGCGCACCACGCTTGATGACTTTAAGGCGAAGGTCGATGATAAGGTTGCCACAATGGGCGGGCTATGCGATGAAGCGACCGCGGCTTTACTGGTTGCACAGGAACTCGGAGCAGACACACCAGTCACGAAGATAAAGGATATTGTGCCTGATAATAGCAACGTCACCTTTGCCTGCCGGGTGGTATCAATCTCTGATGTACGCGAGTTTTCACGCAGTGGCGGGTCGGCCGGGAGGGTAGCTAACATCGCAGTCGGAGACGAGACCGGAACGATCCGGGTCTCACTCTGGGACGAACTCGCGGATCTCGTAAGTGAGATCGAGGTCGGAGATCACCTCCAGATCGACGGATATGCGAAGGATGGTTACGCGGGCACAACCGAGGTCTCGGTCGGCAGGACCGGGCACATCGACGTGATCGAACCGTCGCACGAGATCGAGATATCCGTAAAATCGCACTCCATTACAGACCTGTGCGCGGGTATGGTCGATGTGAACGTGACCGGGCAGGTGCTTGATGTAAGCGACATCCGCACCTTCACACGCAGGGATGGCTCGAACAGCACAGGCAGCGTCGGCAATGTCATGATCGGGGATGAGACCGGCAAGATCCGGGTGACGCTCTGGGACGATAAGACCAAGATGCTGGGGGAGTTAAATGTCGGGGACTCCATAAAAATTACAGGCGGCTACACGCGCGAGAACAACTACGACAGCGCGATAGAGATCCAGATTGGGGATCAGGGTACAATCGAAAAAAGTGATGAGACCGTGGATTACACCGAAGATATTACCCCGCTCTCTGACATCGGTCTTGATGAGACCTGCACGGTTATCGGTTATGTGACCGGTCTTGATGAGACGCGAGAGATCACGCGCAACGATGGAAAGGTATCACGGGTGACGAACATCTACATATCAGACGAGACCGGAAAAACCAGACTCAGGGTTGCACTCTGGGGCGAACACGCGGATATGCCGCTCGATATCGGGGACAAGATCCGGATAATTGATTGTCATGCGAAATCCGGGTGGAAGGGCGAGATTGAACTTGGTGCTGGTTGGAAGAGTTCGGTACGCGTGATCTAAAGGTAAGGCATAAGAGTAAGGCGACTCTTGATTGCGATCTCCAGTTGAAATGGGGGGGTTATTTATACCAGGGCATCGGGCATGGCGATAAGGAGCTGTCGCATTGGTCTGAACAAAATCCATGATGGTTTTGGTAATGGAATCGCCTGGCACAATCGGAATATCTAAGTGAAAATACTCTGATTTTATGAGACTTTTTAATTTGTTCTGGTCAGTTGAAAACATGATGCCAACCTGGCAAATACAAATATGATTAGATGGATGTAATCAGTGAAATCAGTGTTAATCTGTGGCTAAAATAGTATCAGCCAC